>NZ_DIEJ01000123.1:0-16631 GCF_002418565.1 Achromobacter sp. UBA5777
GTCGAGGCCAACTTCAAGGAAGGTCAGTTGCGCAAGATGCGCATCGGCCAACCGGTCAAGATGGTGGCCGATCTGTACGGCAGCTCGGTCACCTACCACGGCACCGTCGCTGGGCTGGATGCCGGCACGGGCGCCGCCTTCGCCCTGCTTCCCGCCCAGAACGCCACCGGCAACTGGNNGATCAAGGTGGTGCAGCGCGTCCCCGTGCGCATCACGCTGGACCCCAAAGACCTCAAGCAGCATCCGCTGCGCGTGGGCCTGTCGATGGACGTGGAAGTCGACGTCGGCAAGGACGATGGCGCCCCGCTCACGCAGGTGGCGCGCAAGGAACCGGCCTGGTCGACCCGCGCCTTCGAGCCCGCCCACAATGAAGTCGACGCAATGATCGCGAAGATCATCGCCGCCAACGTCGCATCATGAGCACGGCCGCCCAGCCCGCGGGCGCCGGCGCGCCCCAAGAAGCCGCCCGCCCGCCGGGCACCCATCCGCCCTTGGAGGGCGCGACCCGCATCATCGGGTCCATTGCCCTGTCGACCGCGGTCTTCATGAACGTGCTGGACACATCCATCGCGAACGTGTCCATCCCCACCATCTCCGGCGACCTGGGCGTGAGCACCAGCCAGGGCACGTGGGTCATTACGTCGTTCGCGGTGGCCAACGCCATCACCGTGCCGCTGACCGGCTGGCTGACGCAGCGCTTCGGACAGGTGCGCCTGTTCCTGATCTCCACGCTGCTCTTCGTGCTGGCGTCCTGGCTGTGCGGCTTTTCGCCCTCGCTCGAGGCGCTGATCGCCTTCCGGGTGCTGCAAGGCGCGGTGGCCGGCCCGATGATCCCCCTGTCGCAGACGCTGATGCTGGCCAGCTTTCCGAAGTCCAAGGCAGGCATGGCGCTGGCGGTCTGGTCCATGACAACACTGGTGGCGCCGGTGGCCGGCCCGCTGCTCGGCGGCTGGATTTCCGACAACTACACCTGGCCCTGGATCTTCTACATCAACGTGCCGGTGGGCCTTCTGGCCGCCTGGATCAGTTGGCGCATCTACGGCAACCGCGAATCCGTCACGCGCAAGCTCCCGATCGACAAGCTCGGCCTTGTCCTGCTCGTGGTCTGGGTGGGCGCGCTGCAGATCATGCTGGACAAGGGCAAGGAGCTGGACTGGTTTGCCAGCCCCACCATCATCGCGCTGGCGGCGATTGCGTTCGTGGCCTTCGTGTTCTTCCTGATCTGGGAGTTGACCGATGCGCACCCCGTTGTGGACCTGCGGCTTTTCAAGGTCCGCAACTTCACGGTGGGCGCGCTGACGCTGGCGGTGGCCTATGGCGTTTTCTTCGGCAACGTCGTGCTGCTGCCGCTCTGGCTGCAAAGCAACATGGGCTACACGGCGACCTACGCGGGCCTCGTGACCGCGCCGGTCGGACTGCTGGCGATCCTGCTCACGCCCATCGTGGGCAAGATGCTGGCGACGCGCGATCCCAGGCAGATCGTCACGGTCGCCTTCCTGATCTTTGCGCTGGTCTGCTTCATGCGTGCGGGCTTCAACACCCAGACGGACGTGCGCACGCTGATGATCCCGACCATCATCCAGGGCGCGGCGATGGCGGCGTTCTTCGTGCCGCTCACGTCGATCACGCTATCCAGCATGGAGCCTTGGCGCATCCCGGCGGCATCTGGCCTGTCGAACTTCCTGCGGCTGACGGCGGGCGCGTTCGGCACGTCGATTTCGACGACGCTCTGGGAAAACCGCGCAACGCTGCATCACGCGCAGCTGACCGAGATCGCCCGGCCCGGCCAGCAGGCGTTCGACCAGACCATGAACAGCTTGCAAAACGGGCTGGGCGTCTCGCACCAGCAGGCGCTCACCATGGTGGACGGGCTGATCAATGCGCAGGCCTTCACGATGTCGGCGACGGACGTGTTCTACGCGTCCGCCATCATCTTCCTGCTGCTGACGGGCCTGGTCTGGTTCGCGCGGCCGCGCGCGTCCAAGTCGGGCGGCGGCGGTGCGGCGGAAGCGGCTGCCGGCGCGCACTGATACGATCGGCATCGGCAAAAGCACAAGGCGCCTCGCGGCGCCTTGTTTTTTTGCTGATGCTCTGGTTGGCCGAGCGGCGTCCGCACAGCCGGATCAGTCCTTGAGCAGCGTGCGCCAGTCCTTGCGTTCGATGATGTCGGCCGACAACGCGCTGACCGGCGACAGGTTGAACACGGACACCCCACGCGCGCGCCACAGCGGCGATGCAAAGCGGAAAGACGGCTCGATGTAGCGCGGAAAGTTGCGTGTTAGACGGCTGGTCTGCGGCTTGCCGCCCTCGTCGTAGAATCGCAATCCGCCCTGCACGGTCAGGTCCAGCCCGTGCACGTAGACCTCGCGCACCCCGCCGGACATCAGGACCTGAAGGGCCGCATACGCCACGGTATCGGCATCGAACACCCCCAGCGAGGCATCGAAGCTGTAGCCCAGCCCCTGCTTGGCGTCCAGCAGTTCGACGTCAGCCGAGGCCGCCGCAATGCGCTTGAGCACTGCCGGCGCGGCGCTACGCTGGTACGCGCGTTTGGATATCAGTTCGATGATGCAGATGCGACAGCGGATGTGTTCCTGGGCGATGCCCTGCATGATGTAGCGCAGCACCTCCGGAAACACATATAAGGTCAGGTCGCTTGCCACGATCTCTCGCACCAGGTCGATGCGGTCGCGCACGAAGTTCTGGTCGATGATGCAGTAATACTTGAACTGCAGACCAAACTTGCGCGACAGCGCGATGGCGCCGTTGACGCCCATCGCCACGCCGATATCCATCCGGTCGTAGGGAATCTCGGCGATCGACGGGCCGCTCAGGATCAGATGCACCACCTTGTCGGCGGGGTCGTAGCCTTGGGATAGCGGCGTGACGGGCAGCGAACGACCGAAGGCGCGATACCCGCTGATCGCGCCTTCCTTGTCGCGCCAGATACGGACGAACGGCCACAGGTGCTGATTGTGCCGCTGCGTGCGCGAGCGCAGCATGCGAAAAAGCTTGCGCACGAAGCGGTCGGCCCGCCCGCCGCCCACGTGATCGGAGGGGGGAGAAATAATCGAGTCGTTCATCAATTAATCGGACGGGCCTGCCGCCAATGCAATCAGCCGGCTCGGACCAGCGCAGCGATCGCGTCGCCGACTTCGGCCGTTGAAGCGTTGCCTTTCATATCCCGCGTCCGCGGACCTTCGGCCAGAACGGTCTCGATTGCCTTGACCACGGCGGCCGACGCGTCGGGATACCCCAAGAAATCCAGCATCAATGCCCCGCTCCAGATCTGACCGATGGGGTTGGCGATGCCCTTGCCATAAATGTCCGGCGCCGAGCCATGCACCGGTTCAAAGAGCGACGGAAACTTGCGTTCCGGGTTGAGATTGGCGGACGGCGCGATACCGATGGTGCCCGTGCAGGCCGGTCCCAGGTCGGACAGGATGTCGCCGAACAGGTTGGAGGCCACCACGACATCGAACCAGTCCGGATGTTGCACGAAGTGTGCGCACAGGATGTCGATGTGATATTTGTCCCAGCGCACGTCGGGATAGTTCCCGGCCATCTCGGCCACGCGCTCATCCCACCACGGCATCGAAATCGAAATGCCATTGGACTTGGTGGCGGCGGTCAGGTGCTTGCCGCGCTTTTGTGCCAGTTCAAATGCAAACTTCAGCACGCGCTCGGCGCCGATGCGCGTAAAAACACTTTCCTGGATGACCACTTCGCGGTCGGTGCCCTCGAACAGGCGGCCACCGCTGTTGGAGTATTCGCCTTCGGTATTTTCACGCACGATGAAGAAATCGATCTCGCCGGGCTTGCGGTCGGCCAGCGGCGACGGCACGCCAGGCATCAGACGCACCGGGCGCAGATTGATGTACTGATCGAATTCACGGCGGAACTTGAACAGCGAGCCCCACAAGGCCTCGTGGTCGGGCACGGTGGCGGGCCAGCCGATCGAACCGAAGAAAATGGCCTCGTGCTGGCCGATCTGGTCCTTCCAGTCGTCCGGCATCATCTTGCCGTGCTTGGCGTAGTAGTCGCAGCTCCAGTCGAAATGGTCCCATTGGAACTCGATTCCGAACCGCGTCGCCACGGCATCCAGCACCTTCAACCCTTCCGGCACGACTTCCTTGCCGATCCCGTCTCCTGGGAGCACCGCAATCTTGTGTTTCTTAGCCACCACGTCTTCCTTTGGTTTTCATTGATACACCGCCCGCAATGTCAGGCATAAATGCCGGCCACACAATACCCCACTTTACGAAACGGACGGTCGGACTAACCGATACGCCACGTTGCGCCGATGAGGCTTAGCGCCGGCCCTTCGATCCCAGCAACGACCCGAGGATCCCTCGCGTGAGCTCCCGCGCGATGGAGCGAGCCGAGCTTTTTGCAATGGTCTGCACCACGCCGTCGCGTTTGCCGCCGCGCGGTCCGGTCGACCCGAACAGCACGTCCTTCAAGCTGTCCATCAGACCGCCGCTCTCGTCGGCAGGCGGCTGGGACGTCTTGGCGGACGGCTGCCCGGCCCGGTCCGGAACATTCTTGGCGACCGGAGATTCTGCCGGCGCCGCCGCGCGGCCCGCCAGGATTTCGTAGGCGGACTCCCGGTCGACCGCCTTTTCATATTTGGGCCCCAGGGGATTGCCCTGGCGCAGCGCCTGCCGTTCGGCGTCCGTCGCCGGCCCGATACGGCTGCCCGGCGGCACGATGTAGGCGCGCTCGGTCGGCATCGGCCGGCCCTTGGCATCCAGGAGCGACACCAGCGCCTCGCCCACGCCCAGCTCGGTGATCGCGGCCTCGATGTCCAGGCCGGGATTGGGCCGCATGGTCTGCGCCGCAGTCTTGACGGCTTTCTGGTCGCGCGGCGTGAACGCCCGCAGCGCATGCTGGACGCGGTTGCCCAACTGGCCCAGCACGGTGTCGGGGATATCCAGGGGATTCTGCGTCACGAAATAAACGCCCACGCCCTTGGAGCGGACCAGGCGCACGACCTGCTCGATCTTGGTCAGGAGCGCCTGCGGGGCGTCATTGAACAGCAGGTGGGCCTCATCGAAGAAGAAGACCAGCTTGGGCAGGTCCATGTCACCCACCTCGGGCAACTTTTCGTACAGGTCGGCCAGCAGCCACAGCAGGAAAATGGCGTACAGGCGCGGCGCCTGCATCAGCTTGTCGGCCGCCAGCACGTTGACGATGCCGCGGCCCTGCGCGTCGGTGCGCATCAGGTCGGCAACGTCCAGCATCGGCTCGCCGAAAAACCGTTCCGCGCCTTGCGATTCCAGCGCGAGCAGACCGCGCTGGATCGCGCCGACGCTGGCCGAGGAAACATTGCCGTAGCGCGTCTTCAGTTCGCCGGCGCGGTCAGCGACGTCCTGCAGCATCGCCCGCAAATCCTTCAAGTCCAGCAGCAGCTGTCCCTCGTCGTCCGCCACCTTGAAAACCAGGGTCAGGACGCCTTCCTGCGTGTCGTTCAGTTCAAGAATGCGCGACAGCAGCAGCGGCCCCATATTGGTAATGGTGGCCCGCACAGGCAGCCCCTGCTCGCCAAAGACGTCCCACAGGGCGACCGGGCTGGCGCCCCAGGCGGGCTCCGGCAGCCCGAGGTTCTTCAGGCGTTCCTGCAGCTTGGGGCTGGCCACGCCCGCCTGCGAAATGCCGGTCAGGTCGCCCTTGACGTCCGCCATGAACACGGGCGTGCCGATCCGGGAAAAAGACTCGGCCAGGACCTGCAGGGTGACGGTTTTACCTGTGCCGGTGGCCCCCGTGATGCACCCGTGGCGATTGGCCAGGGCCGGCAGCAGCGCCAACTCGGTCTGCGCGTTCTTGGCGATGACAAGGGGGTTGGGCATGGGCGGCTCCGGACCAGGGATCAGATGGATGCCCAAGTGTAGAGCCTGCCGCCCGCCTTGTGCGCGTGGCTATATGGACACAAGCGTCCCTCTTGCCGGACGGGAGGGCCGCCGGCACGGTAAAATGCCGTCTTTGCAGACACATTACCCTGGGAAGCCATGGCCGGACACAGCAAATGGGCCAATATTCAGCACCGCAAAGGGCGCCAAGACGCCAAGCGCGGAAAGCTCTGGACCAAGATCATTCGTGAAATCACCGTGGCGGCGCGCGCCGGCGGCCCCGACCCGGACAGCAATCCCCGTTTGCGCATGGCCTGGGACAAGGCCACCGACGCCAACATGCCCAAGGACAACATCCAGCGCGCCATCCAGCGCGGCGCGGGCGGCGCCGACGGCGAAGCCTACGAAGAAGTCCGCTACGAGGGCTACGGCATTGGCGGCGCGGCGGTCATCGTCGACTGCATGACCGACAACCGCACGCGCACCGTCGCCGAAGTCCGCCACGCCTTCTCCAAGAACGGCGGCAACCTCGGCCAGGAAGGCTCGGTCGCCTTCATGTTCAAGCACTGCGGCCAATTCGTGTTCGCCCCGGGCACCCCTGAAGACAAGGTCATGGAAGCCGCCCTCGAGGCCGGCGCCGAAGACGTCACCACCGACGAAGAAGGCGTGATCGAAGTCGTCTGCGCCCCGTCCGATTACGCTGCCGTGCGCAAGGCCTTCGACGAGGCCGGCCTGAAGGCCGAAGTCGACGGCATCGTCATGAAGGCCCTGAACGAAACCGAACTCGCCGGCGACGACGCCGCCAAGATGCAGAAACTGCTCGACGCCCTGGAAGGCCTGGACGACGTGCAGGAAGTCTATACGACCGTCATTTTCGACGAAGCGCAGTAACTCTCCCTTTCCTGGCGCGCCTGCGGTTCCGTCTGCCTGCGCGCCTCTTCAGACTCACGCAACATGAAACTCCTGGTAATTGGCTCGGGCGGCCGCGAACATGCCCTCGCCTGGCGGCTGGCCCGCTCCCCGCGCGTGCACAAGGTGTATGTCGCTCCGGGCAACGGCGGCACGCAACGGGCCGAGCAGATGGAGAACATCCCGCTCACCAATGCCGAGGAACTGGCCGATTTCGTCCAGCGCGAGGGCATCGCCCTGACAGTCGTCGGCCCCGAGGCGCCCCTGGCCGCCGGTGTTGTCGACGTCTTCCGCGCCCGTGGCCTGAAGATCTTCGGGCCCACCAAGGCCGCCGCGCAGCTTGAAAGCTCCAAGGATTACGCCAAGGCCTTCATGGTCCGGCACAACATCCCGACCGCGCGCTACGAAACCTTCACCGACCCCGCCAAGGCTCATGCCTATATTGACCAGGAAGGCGCGCCCATCGTCATCAAGGCTGACGGTCTGGCCGCAGGCAAGGGCGTGGTCGTCGCCGCCACCCTCGAAGAAGCGCACGCCGCCGTCGACGCCATGCTGGGCGACGGCTCCATGGGCGAAGCCGGCGCGCGCGTCGTCATCGAAGAATGCCTGATCGGCGAAGAAGCCAGCTTCATCGTCATGTGCGACGGCCGCAACGTGCTCGCCCTGGCCACCAGCCAGGACCACAAGCGCCTGCAGGACGGCGATCGCGGTCCCAACACGGGCGGCATGGGCGCCTACTCGCCCGCGCCCATCGTCACGCCCGAACTGCATCACCGCATCATGCGCGAAATCATCCTGCCCACCGTGCAGGGCATGACGCGCGACGGCATTCCGTACACGGGTTTCCTGTACGCCGGCCTGATGATCGCCCCGGGCGATGACCCCGACCGCGAAATCAAGACGCTGGAATTCAACTGCCGCATGGGCGACCCCGAAACCCAGCCCATCATGATGCGCGTCAAGAGCGACCTGCTGGATGCCCTCGAGCACGCCGTCGAAGGCACGCTCGACCAGGCTGACATCGTCTGGGACCGCCGCACCGCCCTGGGCGCAGTGCTGGCCGCTCACAACTACCCCAACACACCGCGCACCGGCGACGTCATCCGCGGCCTGCCCGCCGATGCCGAAGACTGCATGGTCTTTCACGCCGCCACCCAGCTCGATGGCGAAGAAGTCAAGACCACTGGCGGCCGCGTACTGTGCGTCACCGCCCTTGGCGATTCCGTCAAGATGGCGCGCGACCGTGTCTACGAAGCCATTGACCGCATTCACTTCGATGGCCGCCAGTACCGCTCCGACATCGGCTGGCGCGCGCTCAAGCCGTCGCAGCAAAAGCCCAAGTCCAACGCGTAACCGGAACCGCCCATGACCGCTCTGCCCGTCTCCGCTGTCCGGGACTACCTCACCGGCTTGCAGGCCCGCATCGTGGGCGCGCTGGAAGCCGCCGAAGGCGGCCCCTTCCGCGCCGACGAATGGGTGCGGCCCGAGGGCGGCGGCGGTCTGTCGCGTCTGCTCGAAGGCGGCCAGCTCTTCGAACGCGCCGGCGTGCTGTTCAGCCATGTCAAGGGTTCCAAGCTGCCGCCGTCGGCCAGTGCGCACCGCCCGGAACTTGCGGGCCGCTCCTGGGAAGCCATGGGCGTGTCCATGGTGCTGCACCCGCGCAATCCGTACGTGCCCACCACGCACATGAACGTGCGCATGTTCGTCGCGGCCGCGCGGCCCGGCCATGACGAGGCCGACGTCTTCTGGTTCGGCGGCGGCATCGACCTCACCCCGTACTACCCCTTTGAAGAAGACGCCCGCCACTTCCACACGGTGTGCCGGGACGCGCTGGCGGTCCATGGGCCCGATTACTATCCGCGCTACAAGCGCTGGTGCGACGAATACTTCTTCCTCAAGCATCGCGACGAAACCCGCGGCATCGGCGGCGTCTTCTTCGACGACCTGAACGCCCCCGGCTTCGACGCGTCCTTTGCCCTGACCCGTTCAGTCGGCGACGCATTCCTGGACAGCTACCTGCCCATCGTCGACAAGCGCCGCGGCATCGCCTACACCGAACGCGAGCGCGATTTCCAGGCCTACCGCCGCGGCCGCTACGTCGAATTCAACCTGGTCTTCGACCGCGGCACGCTCTTCGGCCTGCAATCCGGGGGCCGCACCGAATCGATCCTGCTGTCCATGCCGCCGCTCGCGCAATGGCGCTACGACTGGCAGCCTGAAGCTGGCACCCCCGAGGCCGAACTGGCCGCCTACCTCAAACCGCGGGACTGGGTTTGAAACGCATCGGCCTCTTCGGCGGCAGCTTCGACCCCGTTCACGTCGCCCACATCGCGCTGGCGCAGAATGCCCTGCAATCGCTGGGGTTAGACCAGGTGCAGCTCATCCCCGCCGCCAACCCCTGGCAGCGCGCTGCGCTGAACGCCACCGCCGAACATCGCCTTGCGATGCTTGAACTGGCCATCGCCGGCCATCCGGGACTGGCGGTCAACCCCATTGAAATCGAGCGGGGCGGCGCCACCTACACCATCGACACGCTGCGCGCCCTGCCGCAGGACGCGCGCTATGCATGGCTGCTGGGGGCCGACCAGCTCGCCAACTTCTGCACCTGGCGCAACTGGCGCGACATTTCCAGCCTGGTCGACCTGGCCGTGGCCACCCGCCCCGGCACGCCCCTCAGCGCACCGCCGGAACTGGCGCAATGGCTAGAGGAACAGGGCCGCATGCTGCAAGAACTGCCTTTTCCACCCATGCCGGTGTCGGCTTCCGAAATCCGCCAGCGCCTGGCGCAGGGCGAATCCACCGACGGACTGCTCGACGCGTCCGTCGCCGCCTATATTGCGGCGCACAAACTCTACCGATAAACCCTTCCCGCCCGGCGCCGCCGGTCAGCCGTCGCTGCCCTCGAGCGGGTTATATTTGCACCTATGGATATACAGAAACTCCAACGCGCCGTCATCGACGCCCTCGAAGACGTCAAGGCGCAAGACATCAAGGTCTTCAGCACCACGCATCTGACCAGCCTGTTCGATCGCGTCGTGATTGCAAGCGCCACCTCCAACCGGCAGACCCGCGCGCTGGCGTCCAGCGTTGCCGATCGTGGCCGTGCCATGTCGCTAACCGGCATCACCATCGAAGGCGAGGACACCGGTGAATGGGTCGTCGTCGACCTCGGCGACGTCGTCGTGCACATCATGCAGCCGGCCATTCGCCAGTATTACAACCTCGAAGAAATCTGGGGCGGCAAGCCGG
The DNA here is from genome assembly GCF_002418565.1 of Achromobacter sp. UBA5777. Classification (NCBI taxonomy): domain Bacteria; kingdom Pseudomonadati; phylum Pseudomonadota; class Betaproteobacteria; order Burkholderiales; family Alcaligenaceae; genus Achromobacter; species Achromobacter sp. UBA5777. The sequence goes on from NZ_DIEJ01000123.1 coordinate 10,008, forward strand.
TGCGCGTGAAGCTCCTGCCCGAATCGACCCGCGTCGCGCCTGTCCCCAGCGACAGCGGCAGCGGTTACGACGACACCGAAGACTGATCACGCCGTGAAGCTGATCGTCGTCGCGGTGGGCACGCGGATGCCGGACTGGGTGCAGACCGCCTGGGACGACTACGCCAAGCGCCTGCCGGCCGACTGCGCGCTTGAACTGCGCGAGATCAAGCCCGAGCCCCGCACCACAGGCAAGACCCCGGCCCAGATGATGGCGGCCGAGGCCAAGCGCATTGAGGCGGCCCTGCCCGCCAATGCGCTGCGCCTGGCCCTGGACGAACGCGGCCGCGACCTCACCACGATGGCGCTGTCGCAAAAACTCGAACAGTGGCGCGCGGGCGGGCAGGATGTCGCGTTCCTTGTCGGCGGCCCCGACGGCCTGGATCCCGCCCTCAAGGCGTCCGCCAGCGGCCAGTTGCGCCTGTCGTCACTCACGCTGCCCCACCCCATGGTGCGCGTGGTCCTGGCCGAACAGCTCTACCGCGCCTGGGCCATCATGACCAACCACCCCTACCATCGGGCATGACCGCCGCCAGGCGGCGCCTGCCCTGCTGCGCATGACCGTCACCGCCAATCCCTCCTGTTCCTCCCCGCGCCTGTATCTCGCCTCGGCCAGCCCGCGCCGCCGCGAGCTGCTGAATCAGATCGGCCTGGCGCACCAGGTCCTGCTCGTTCCGGCCCCGCCCGGCGAGGACGAACCGCAGCACCCGGGCGAAAGCGCCGCCGACTACGTGCAGCGCACCGCCCGGGACAAGGCCCTGCGCGGCCGCGACTGGATGCGCGCGCACGACATGCCCATCCTGCCCCTGCTCGCAGCCGACACCACCGTCATCCTGGCGGGCGAGGTCCTGGGCAAGCCGGCGGACCGCGACGACGCCATCCGTATCCTGCAAGCGCTATCGGGCAAGACACACGCAGTCCATACCGCCGTTGCGGTCTGCAGCGGCGACCGGCTGCTGGAAGCCGTCTCCATCACCGAAGTCCATATGCGCGCCTTGCAAGAAGACGAAATCGGCCGCTATTGCGACAGCGACGAACCCTTCGGCAAGGCGGGCGCGTATGGCATTCAGGGTTTGGCGGGCACATTCGTCTCGCACATCGCCGGCAGCTACACCGGCGTGATGGGCCTGCCGCTCTTCGAAACCGCCAACCTGCTCCGCGAGGCCGGCATCCAGGTGCCCTGACACCAATCCGGCCCGCAAAAAAATCCCCCGCGCCGCAAGGCTTTCGGGGGATTTTTTTACCCGCGCGCGATTTCGCGCGGGCCATGTTTCATTCGCCGCCGGGCGCGCGCGGCGCAGAGGTTCAGCTCTGGCGGGCAGGTTCGCCGATGGCGACTTGCGGCTGCGATTGCGCCTGCGACGCCGCGGGCGTGCCTGCGCTGTCCAGCGTGGCATGCAGTTGCTCCTGATCGAGCTCGCCTTCCCAGCGGGCGACGACCACGGTGGCGGTCGCGTTGCCGACCAGGTTGGTCAGGGCGCGGCATTCCGACATGAAGCGATCCACACCCAGGATCAGCGCCATGCCGGCGACCGGCACCGAGGGCACCACCGACAGCGTGGCCGCCAGCGTGATGAAACCCGCGCCGGTCACGCCGGCCGCGCCCTTCGAGCTCAGCATCGCCACGAGCAGCAGCAGGATCTGATCCCCCAGCGACAGCGGAATGTCGCAGGCCTGCGCAATGAACAGCGCGGCCATCGTCATGTAGATGTTGGTGCCGTCCAGGTTGAACGAATACCCGGTAGGCACCACCAGACCGACCACCGACTTCGAGCAGCCGGCGCGTTCCATCTTCTGCATCAACGTCGGCAGAGCGGCTTCCGACGAGCTCGTGCCCAGGACCAGCAGCAGTTCTTCGCGGATGTAGCGGACCAGCTTGAAGATCGAGAAGCCGTTGTAGCGGGCAACCAGACCCAGCACGACCACCACGAACAGGACAGACGTCGCGTAGAACGTGCCCACCAGCATCGCCAGGTTCACGACCGACTTGATGCCGTATTTCCCGATGGTGAACGCCATCGCGCCAAAGGCGCCGATGGGCGCGGCCTTCATCAGGATCGCCACCATCTTGAAGATGGGCTGCGCCAGCGCCGTCATGAAGTTCAGGATCGGTTTGCCGCGCTCGCCGACCATGGCCAGCGAAATGCCGAACAGCACCGCCACGAACAGCACCTGCAGGATGTCGCCACCGACGAACGGGCTGAAGATGGTCGTGGGAATGACGTTCATCAGGAAGCCGGTGATCGTCGAGTCATGCGCCTTGGCGACATATCCGGACACGGCCTTCTGATCCAGCGTGGTCGGGTCGATGTGCATGCCAGCGCCGGGTTGCACGATATGGCTGACCACCATGCCGACGACCAAGGCCAACGTCGAGAACACCAGGAAATACAGCATGGCCTTGCCGGCCACGCGCCCGACCTTCTTCAGGTCGCTCATGGCGGCAATGCCGGTTGCCACGGTCAGGAAGATGACCGGCGCAATGATCATCTTCACCAGCTTGATGAAGGCGTCGCCCAGCGGTTGCATCTGCTGGCCGAGTTCCGGCTTGAATGCGCCAAGCAAGATGCCCACCACGATGGCGAAGATCACCTGCACGTACAGGATTTGATAGAACTTGAGCTTGCGCGCGGGCGCGCTTTGATCCACTTCGATCATTGGGATTGTCCCCACCAGGGCCCCTTGCTCCGCGCAGCGTGGCGCGTGCGACGTCGGGGCGTTATCTGTTTTATGGCCATGCGATCCTGCCGCCGGCCGATTTCACCGCGGGGGTGTGCCGCGCGGCTTGCCGCTATATATGCAATACCCATGCCAGGAAGATCGGACAACGGCCTTTTCACCCAAGTCCTTGATAACGTTGGCCTTTCATGATTCCGGGAGCCCGGATCGCCCGCATATGGAGGCGAAACTCCACACAGAAACCCGCTAAAATGTGCGGAAAACCGCACACCATGAACGGCTCTTCTTCCTCACCCCTTCCCCCGCCCGCCTCTGCCCGCGCCTGGTCCTGGCCGTGGCGCGTGGCCCTGACGCTGTTGGCCGTCGGCATTGTCGCGATCACGCTGCACGCGGCCACACAGTGGGCGCGCGACGGGGCGCTGCGCGAGGCCGCGCTCCAGGCACGCAGCACCGGCCAGATCAACGCCGCCCTGCTGCGCAACAACCTCGACAAATTCCGGGCGCTGCCCTTTGTGCTGACGCAGGACGTCGACCTGCGCGCGGCGCTTCAAGGGGCCAGTTCAAGGCAGATCGAGGCGTTGGACGAAAAGCTCGAAGCGCTCAGCCGCGGCGTCGGCGCCTCCGCCATCTACGTGCTCGACAAAAAAGGCCTGGCGATCGCCGCCAGCAATTGGCGCGAACCGGCCACGTTCGTCGGCGTCGACTACGAATTTCGCCCCTACTTCCAGGGCTCGGTCCTGCACGGCTCGGCCGAACATTTCGCACTGGGCACGGTCAGCCACGAAGCGGGCCTGTACCTGTCGCGGCGTGTGGACGACGCGCAGGGCGCAATGCTGGGCGTGGTGGTCTTGAAGGTCGACTTCCGGGACCTGGAGGCCGATTGGCGCCAGGCCAACGCCGTCATCTTCGTGACCGACGAACATGGCGTAGTGTTGCTGGGCAATATTCCAGACTGGCGCTTCAGGGTGCTGGCGCCGCTGTCGCCCGCGCTGGCAGAGACGCTACGCACCAGCCTGCAATTTGGCGACGCAAAATTCCAACCGCTTCCCGTCACACCGCCCCTGCAACCGGCCAGCAACGGCCAACTCATCCGCACCGACGACGCGCTGCCCCGCGCCGCCGCCGGCGCCCCATTGCTGCACACCACTCTGCCGGTCATCGAATCGCCCGGCTGGACGCTGCACCAGTTGTCGCCGGTGCAGGCTGCCATGAATCAGGCCAGCGCCAACGCCCAACTCGGCGCCTTACTTACGCAGAGCGTGCTCGCCGCGCTGATCGGCGTGGTGGTGTACCGCCGTCATCGCAACCTTGAGCGCGCGGGGCAACAGGCCGCGATTCAACAGCAGCTCGCAGCGCTGGTGGACGAGCGCACGGCGCAATTGCGCGACGTGAACGCCAAGCTCGTCGACGAAATGGACGAACGCCAAAGCGCCGAATCCCAGCTTCACACCATGAAGGACGAACTGGTCCAAGCCAGCAAGCTGGCATTGCTGGGCCAGATCGCGGCTGGCGTCGCGCACGAGGTCAACCAGCCCGTCGCAGCCATCCGCGCCTACGCCGACAACGCGGCCGAATTCCTGCGACGCCGAGACGAAAGCGCCGTCCAGGAGAACCTGGGCACCATTGCCGCACTGACCGACCGAATCGGCCACATCACCGGCGAGCTTCGCGCCTTTTCGCGCAAGGCAGGTGCAACAGTCGGCCCGACCGACCTGATGGAAGCTCTGGAAGGGGCGATCCTCCTCGTGGGCCCCCGCGCCCGCCGCCAGGGCGTCACGCTGCAAAGCCCGCCTCGCAACCAGAACTGCCACGTCCAGGCCAATCGCGTTCGGTTGGAGCAGGTTTTGGTCAATCTGCTGCAGAACGGGCTCGAGGCGCTGGAAGGCGCCCAGAACGGGCGAATCATCATCGCCCTGCAAGACCTCGGCGACACCGTGCAGCTGCAGGTTCACGACAACGGCCCCGGCCTGTCCGACCAAGCCCGCGCCCACCTCTTCACCCCCTTTCACACGACGAAGCCGGACGGCATGGGCCTAGGCCTCGTCATCAGCCGCGACATCGTCACCGAGTTCGGCGGCGAACTACGCGCCGCCCGCCCAGGCGATGCCAGCTTGCCATCCCCTCATGCGCCCGCGACCGGCGCCCTATTCATTCTGACCCTGCGCAAAGCGCCGGATCAAACCCACGCACCGAGCACTCGCCATGACGCGCGCCCCTGATCCTCAGTCCCCCGGCGCCGAGGCCACAACCGCCGCAAACTCCGCAAACTCCGCAAACTCCGCAAACGCCCGGAGTACAGCAAAGGCCGCCAACGTGACGGACGACCGCATGCAACGGCCCGTCGCGCCTAACGCCGTCTTCATTGACGACGACGACGAACTGCGCCGCGCGGCCCAGCAAACGCTGAAGCTTCACGGCATCTCGGTCGAGGCGCACGACAACGCGCGCGCTGCGTTGCCGGCCCTGGACCGGAATTTCGACGGCGTGGTGGTCACGGATATCCGCATGCCTGATATTGACGGCCTGGAGCTTTTCCAGCGGCTACGCGCCATCGACCCTGACATTCCGGTCATCCTGATCACCGGCCACGGCGACATCGCCACGGCGGTTCAATGCATGCGGGAAGGTGCGTACGACTTTCTGGCAAAGCCCTATCCGGCCGATCGCCTGGTAGCCGCCATCAGTCACGCCGCCGAAAAGCGCCGCCTCGTTCTCGAAAACCGCCGTCTGCGCGAAGCCGCCTTCACCGTCGAAGCCGACGAAGTGCCGTTCATCGGCACCACGCCCGCCATGCAGCGCATCAAGCAAACGTTGCGCCACATTGCAGACGCCGACGTCGATGTGCTCGTTGAAGGTGAAACGGGCACCGGCAAGGAAGTCGTCGCAACCGCACTGCACCGCCTGAGCCGGCGCCGGCATCGTGCGCTGGTCGCCATCAATTGCGGCGCCTTGCCCGAAAGCGTCATCGAAAGCGAACTCTTCGGTCACGAGCCTGGCGCTTTCACGGGCGCCCAAAAGAAGCGCATCGGCCGCATCGAACATGCCAGCGGCGGCACCCTGTTTCTCGATGAAATTGAAAGCATGCCGCTCGCCGTCCAGGTCAAGCTGCTGCGCGTCCTCGAATCACGCCAGATCACGCCGCTCGGCAGCAACGAAGTCCGCAATCTCGACCTGCGCGTTGTCGCCGCCACAAAAGAAGATCTGGGTAGTCCCGCCATACGCGCCAAGTTCCGCGAAGATCTGTTCTACCGCCTCAACGTCGTCACGATCCGCCTCCCTCCCTTGCGGGAACGCCGTGAAGACATCCCGCTACTCTTCGCCCACTACCTCGGCCACGCCTCACGCCGATTCCAGCGCGACATCCCCGACATGCCCGCCTCAATCCGCCAACACCTGATGACGCACGACTGGCCCGGCAACGTTCGTGAACTCGCGCACTTCGCAGAACGTTTCGTGCTTGGAGTCCTTAATAGCTCCGCACCTGAGCCTGTCCAACCGCAAGGCCGCGCGCTCAGCCTCCCAGAACGCATGGAGCAGATCGAAGCGCAAATCATCCGCGACGCCCTCACCGCCCACCGCGGCGACATCAAGGCCACTCTCGACGCGCTAGGCATTCCGCGCAAGACGTTCTACGACAAACTCCAACGCCACGGCATCGACCGCCAGGATTATGTTGGCGGATCCCGTGGCCCTCTCTAAAGCAGCCACGTGGAGTATCCAATGCAGCGCAGTCCGTCCCTCGCACCAACAAAACAAAACCCCTCGCGGCGCCAGCCGCGAGGGGTTTCTTAATTAGAGATATCGAAGGGTGTTTTGAGGTTAGCAGCGCATAGACACCGCTCGACACCCGCCGGGCATGCAGCTGGGCACTTATTCCCGACAGCACAAAGACAAAACCCCGCAGGGG
>NZ_DIEJ01000124.1:0-8034 GCF_002418565.1 Achromobacter sp. UBA5777
TGGGCGACACGCCGCTCGAGCCCGCGCGCCTGGCGCCCTGGTTCAAGCGCATCGACGCCTGGCGCGCGCAGGACTGCCTGGGCTTCACGCCCGCGCCCGACGCCATCCTGCCGCAACACCTGATGTCGCGCCTGAATGCCGCGCTGGCGGACCGCGATGCGATTGTTTCGACGGACGTGGGCCAGCATCAGATGTGGGCCGCGCAATACCTGCGCTTTGACCGTCCCCACCGCTGGCTGACGTCTGGCGGCGCGGGCACCATGGGCTACGGCGTGCCCGCCGCCATCGGCGCGCAGGTCGCGCATCCGGACAAGACGGTCGTCTGCGTCAGCGGCGATGCGTCGGTGCTGATGAATATCCAGGAACTGTCCACCGCCATGCAGCACGAGACGCCCGTCAAGGTCGTGCTGTGCAACAACGGCTACATGGGCATGGTGCGCCAATGGCAGGAACTGATCCACGGCGGCCGCTACAGCCACAGCTACAACGCGTCACTGCCGGATTTCGTGGCGCTGGCGCGGGCCTTCGGCTGGGGCGCGGCGCGGGTGGATGACCCCGCCAAGCTGGATGCCGCGCTGGCTGAGTGCCTGGCGCATGACGGTCCGTACTTCCTGGACGTGGCGGTCACGGCGCAGGAAAACTGCTTCCCGATGATGCCTGCGGGGCATGGCCACCAGAAGATGATGCTGGCCGAAGGCGTGTGGTATCAGGACGAGACGACCTGAGACGTTGCCGAAGTGGGTGTCAGACGGCTTGCAGCCGCTGACGCCCGCACCGTCTTCAAAACTGGATAGACAACCCGCCGTCCACCACCAGCACGTGACCGTTCACGTACGACGCTGCGGGGGACGCCAGGAACACGGCGGCGCCCGCGATTTCCTCCGGCTCTCCCCAACGCCCCGTCGGATTGCGCGCAGCAACGCGCGGGCCGAACTGCGGATCCGCCACCATCTCCGCGTTGGTTTCCGTGGCAAACGTCCCCGGCGCGATGGCGTTGCTGGTGATGCAGTGCGGGCCGAATTCCGCCGCCAGCGCGCGCACCATGCCGGTCAGCCCTTGCTTGGCCGCGGGATACACCGCGTCGCCCGCGCGTGCCAGTTCCCCCACCACCGACGTGATCGCGATCAGCCGCCCGCCACCCTGGCGCATCATGCGCTCGGCCGCGAACTTGGCCAGCAGCATGCCGGCCACCAGATCCGTGTCGATCAGCTCGCGGATTTCGGCCGGGCTGGTGTCGCGCAGCGTCTTGCGGTTGCGCGCGCCCACGCTGTTCACCAGGATGTCCAGGCGCTCGTGCTCGCTGTCGATGCGTGCGAAGGCCTCTGCCATCGCCGCGTCGTCGCTCACGTCAAACGGCAGCGGATGCGCGTCCAGGCCGGCGCCGGTCAGTTCGGCCACCGCCGCGTTGACCGCTTCAACATTGCGGCCGTTGATCAGCACGCGCGCACCACAGCCGGCCAGCGCCCGCGCGATGCAAAAGCCCAGCCCGCGGGCCGAGCCGGTCACCAGCGCCACCTGTCCCGTCAGGTCGAAATTGCGCAGATACGGAAGTGTCTTCATCAATCGGGCCTCGCTCATTCCCGGAATTCCGGCGCCCAGTGCAAGAGCCGCCGTTCAATCCACGTCACACAATAAACCAGCGCAATGCCGACGATGGACAGCAGCGTCACCGCTGCGAACATGTCGGTGGCGTTCAGCGTCGCCAGCGCGGTGATCATCAAATAGCCCATGCCGGTGGTCGAACCCACGAATTCCGCCAGCACCACGCCGATCAGCGCAAAGCTGATGGCATTGGGTAACGCTGCGAAGGTCCAGGCCGCCGCCGTGGGAATGCGCACGCGCCACAGGATCTGGCGCGGCGAGCCGCCCAGCGTGCGGCAGAAGTCGACAAGTTCCCGCTCCACGCTGCGTCCGCCCTTGTAAGTGTTGAAGAACACCAGAAAGAACACGACGAACCACGACGTGACCACCTTGGACGCCAGGCCCAGCCCGAAGAACATGGTGATGAGCGGCACGAACGCGATCCGCGGCATGGAATTGAACGCCACGATGAACGGATTGAATACGTCGGCCAGAAAGCGGCTGCGGCTGAGCGTCATGCCCACCACGAAGCCGCTGCCCACGCCCACCACTAATCCGACAAGCGTGGCCTGCAGCGTCAGCCACAGATGCGGCCACACGGAGCGCGGCCCGGGTTGCAGCCATTCCCACAGGCGCACGGCCACGCGCGAGGGCTGGCTGATGAAAAAGGGATCGAAGAGCGTGTTCTGGGCAAACCACGGGATGCGCGTCAGCATTTCCCACGAGCCCAGGATCACGGCAAGGATGAGGACCTGCCACAAGGTGATGCGCACGCGGCGTGCGACGGCGGCGCGGCGGTCCAGGCGAAGCTGGTCCTGCAGGGTGTCAGCGGTATCAATCGAGGTCATGACGCGTATCGGTTCAGGCGGCGGCGCGGAACTGCTGGCCCAGCACGCTCCAGAGGCTTTGCACGTGGGAGACGAACTGCGGCGTTTCGCGCAGGGTGAAGACGTCGCGCGGATGCGGAATCTGGATGCGCTCGTCCAGCAGCACGCGGCTGGGCGGGCCGGACAGCACCACGACGCGATCCGACAGCAGGATCGCTTCGTCCAGATCGTGCGTGACCATCACGATGGTCTGGCCCAGCTTGCGCCAGATCTCCATCAATTCGCGATGCAGGTGCGTCTTGGTGTGCGTATCCAGCGCGCCGAATGGCTCGTCCAGCAGCAGGATGCGCGGCTCGACGGCCAGGCTCATCAACAGCGCCACGCGCCGCCGCATGCCGCCGGAGAGCTGATGCGGAAAGGCGTCGGCAAAGGCGCTCAGGTGGCCAAGTTCCAGCAGCTCGGCGACACGCTTGGCGATCCGGTCGGCCGGCACGCCCTGAAACTTCAACCCCAGCGCCACGTTCTTCCTGACGCTGAACCACGGCAACAGCGTGTCCTTCTGGAAGATGTAGCCCAGCGCCGGCGGCACCTGCCCATCCACCACGCGCCCGTCCACCTTGATGGTGCCCGTGGTGGGACGCAGAAAGCCCGCGATCATGTTCAGCAGCGTGCTCTTGCCGCAGCCGGACGGTCCGACGATGGACACGAATTCGCCTTCGTTGATGGTCAGGCTGACCTCGCCCACGGCGTGCGTCGTGCCCTGGCGCGACTGGTACGCCTTGCCTACCTTGTCCAGCGTAATCATCAAAGGCCCCGGGCTTTCCGCACGAAGCTCATGTTCACGCACTTGGCGTAGGGCACGGTCTTGATTTCTTCGTTCGAGAACTGGCGGCCGTCGCCCATGATGGCCGTCATGCGGTTGTACGCGTCCTCGGTGATGATGTTGTCCTTCAGGAAGACCGTCTCTTTGTAGACGCCCAGCGTCTTCTCGATGGCGGGGCGCGGGAAGGCGCTCAGGTAATCGTCGTAGATCACGTCCGTGATGGCGGCCGCGCTGTTGGCCGTGATGAAGTCCTGCGCCTTGACCATGGCGGTCACGAAGGCCTGCACGACCTCGGGGCGCTTCTGGATGGTGTCCTGCAGCGTCAGCGCCGCGATGCCGGGCACGTCGCCGCCCATGAACTCGTTCCACGAGGCTTCCGTGGTGGCGTCGAAGATCGGCACGCCCCAACCTTCCTGGCGCGCCTGCTCCATCATCGACATGGTCGCCATGCTGGCGGCCACCGAGCCGGTCTTGAGCGCGCCCAGCATGGTCGCCAGATCGCCCAGGGGGCGGATGTCGACCTTGTCGGCCACGCCCGCCTTCTGCATCAGGTACAGCGCCATCAGCCACGTGCTGGACTGCGGCTGCGTCGCGCCCACGCGCTTGCCCGCCAGGTCCTTCATCGACTTGATCTTGCCGCTTTCAAAGTCTTCGCGGCGCACGATGACGTTGGCGTAGGTCAGCTTGCGATCAAACCCGAACACCAGCGCGGCGGGCTTGCCCGCGATGGTCAGCGCGGGCGCGGCGGTGGCTGCCGTGGCGCCGAACACGATCTGGCCGGCGGCCAGCAACTGGTTGGTGCGCGGGCCGCTTTGCGAATTCAGGTACTCGACCTCCAGCCCGCCTTCTCCGAAGAAGCCCTTTTTCAGCGCCACATAGCCGGCCGCGAAAAAGGGGTCGATGCTGCCCTGGCCGTACACGACCTTGCCCAGCTTGGGCTGCGCGAAAACGACGCGCCCGTTGAGCAGGCTGATGCCCGCGAAGGCGGACGCGGCAGCCAGCACGCGGCGGCGGGTGGTGAAGTCGGAGCTACGGGTCATGTCGTCCTCGAAGTGTCTGGGTTGCAGCTGTTTGGCGTCAACAATACCCCAGCGATTGCTGCCCAACAATGGAAAACGCCCGGTTTCCCGGGCGTTCGGTCTTGCGACGCGGTGCGGATTACGCCGCGGTCTTCTTGGGTGCGGCCTTTTTCACGGCCTTCTTGGCGGCGGTCTTGGTTGCCGTCTTAGTGGCCGTCTTGGCCGCCGCCTTCTTGGCCGGCGCCTTCTTCGCAGCCGTCTTGGCCGCCGTCTTCGTGGCGGTCTTCGTCGCCGTCTTTGCCGGCGCGCGCGCGCGGCCCGGCTTCTCAGGGCGCGGCTCGAACTCGAACCCGACCTTGCCGTCCGGCTGACGCACCAGGAACGCCTTGAACTTGCGGTTCGTGCGGCTGGACACAAAGCCGTCCAGCAAATCGGTGCGGCCGTTGGTCAGCAGCTTTTCCATCTGCTCGCGCGAGATCTCCTGCTGCAGGATGACCTTGCCCGAACGGAAATCACAAGACTTCTCGGGGCCGACCGACTTTTCGCAGACGTAGCTCATGCCGTGCTCGAACACGCGCGACTGGCATTTCGGGCAAGGACCCACCGGCGTGTGGCCGGAGAAGTCCACCGCTTCGTTGTCGTCTTCGTCATTCTGGCCGAAGTCGAATTCCAGCTTGTACTCGTCGCTGATGCGCAGGATGGCGGCAAACGGCCGGCCCATCTTGCTGATGAAGCCTTGCAGCGGACCGATCTCGCGCTTGGCCAGCAGTTCTTCGACTTCCGGCAGCTCGAACGTGCGGCCGCCCGGGTGCTTGCCGATGGAGAAGTCGCAGGCCGTGCAGGCGTAGCGGCGGTAGTTTTCCTTGACCACCGCGCCGCACTTGGGGCAGGGCGTGGTCAGCGTGGCGTAGTCGCCCGGCACCGTGTCGCGCTCGTATTCCTTGGCGCGCTTGACGATCACTTGCGTCATCTGCGCGATCTCGCGCATGAAGGCCTCGCGGCCCAGTCCGCCCTGCTCGATCTGCTTGAGCTTGTGCTCCCATTCGCCGGTGAGTTCGGGCGAGGTCAGTTCAGCCACATCCAGGCCCGACAGCAGCGTCATGAGCTGGCGCGCCTTGGCGGTGGGCACCAGGTCGCGGCCTTCGCGGCGCAGGTAGCTTTCGTTGAGCAGGCCTTCGATGATGGCCGCGCGCGTGGCCGGGGTGCCCAGGCCGCGTTCGGACATGGCCTCGCGCAGTTCTTCGTCGTCCACCAGCTTGCCGGCGCCTTCCATGGCCGACAGCAGCGTGCCTTCGTTAAAGCGCGCGGGCGGCTTGGTCGACAGGCCGACGGCTTCGACTTCTTCCGTGCGCACGGTCTCGCCGTCCGCCACCGGCACCAGGTTGGCGTCCTCGCCCTGGGCTTCCTTGCCGTAAACGGCCAGCCAGCCCGGATTGACCAGCACCTTGCCGTCCGTGCGGAAGCGGTGGCCCTGCACTTCGGTCAGGCGCGTCGTGACGCGGTATTCCGCGGCGGGGAAGAATACCGCCAGGAAGCGCTTGAGCACTAGATCGTAGAGCTTGGCCTCGGCTTCGCTCAGGTCGTGTGGGATCTGCAGCGTGGGGATGATGGCAAAGTGATCCGACACCTTCTTGTTGTCGAAGATGCGGCGGTTCGGCTTGACCCACTGCTGGCTGACGACGGTGTCGGCATGGCGCGCCAGGCCGCCCACGGCGTTGGAGCCGCCCTTGGCCAGCGCGCGCATGGTTTCCTGCACCGTGCTGATGTAGTCCTCGGGCAGGTAGCGCGAGTCGGTACGCGGATAGGTCAACGCCTTGTGGCGTTCGTACAGCGTCTGCGCCAGCGCCAGCGTGGTCTTGGCCGAGAAACCGAAGCGGCCGTTGGCCTCGCGCTGCAGCGACGTCAGGTCGTACAGGGCCGGCGACATCTGGCTGGACGGCTTGGATTCTTCGGTCACGCTGCCCGGCTTCTCGCGGCAGGCGGCGACCACGCTTTGCGCGGCGGCGGCCGACCACAGGCGCGACTCGCGCTTTTCGGGATCTTTGTCGTCTTTCTTGAATTGCGGGTCGATCCAGCGGCCTTCGTACAGGCCGGCGGCCGCGACGAAGGTGGCGCGCACTTCCCAGTAGTCGCGCGGCACGAAGCGGCGGATGCGCTCTTCGCGTTCGGCCACGATGGCCAGCGTGGGCGTCTGCACCCGGCCGACCGGCGTCTTGAAGAAACCGCCGTCCTTGCTGTTGAAGGCGGTCATGGCGCGCGTGCCGTTGATGCCGACCAGCCAGTCGGCTTCGGCGCGCGAGCGCGCGGCGGCTTCCAGCGGTTTCATCTGCGTATCGTCGCGCAGGTTGGCGAAGGCCTCGCGGATGGCGGCCTGGGTCATCGACTGCAGCCACAGGCGCTGAATCGGCTTCTTCACGCCCGCATATTGAACGATGTAGCGGAAGATCAGTTCGCCTTCACGTCCCGCGTCACAGGCGTTGATGATGGCGTCCACGTCCTTGCGCTTGGCCAGGCGGACAAGCAGCTTAAGGCGTTCGGCGGACTTCTTGTCGGTCGGGCCCAATTCGAACGCAGGCGGAATCACGGGCAGGTGCGTGAAGCTCCACTTTCCCTTGACCGGATCGTTGGGCGCGACCAAGCTGAGCAAATGGCCGATGCTGGAAGCGAGAACGTAACGTTCGCTTTCAAAATAGTCGCCCTCGCGCGCGAAGCCTCCCAAGGCGCGTGATATATCAAGGGCCACCGAGGGCTTCTCGGCAATAATCAGCGTTTTATTCATGTGTATCCAGTGGCGGTAGTCCCGCCGTATCAGCGCGGATAATAAGATCGGAGATTCGCCAGATGCAAGTCGGCACTGAAACCAAAGCGGGATCCGAACTGCACGCTTGGCGTCAATTTTTGTCGCGAAGCACCTTGTGGCTAGGGGTTTTGCTGCTGGGCAGCGCTGCCGTTTGCTGGGTTGCCGCCAACTGGCAGGACATGACAAAAATGCAGCGCTTTGCCGGCGTGCAGGGTCTTCTGGCCGTGTGCGCGCTGGCCGCCGCGTGGTCCGGATTGCGCTTGCGCGCCCGGCCCGGCGTGCGGCGCAGCATACCCGGCGCGCTGCTGGCGCTGGCCGGCATTCTGCTCGGCGCGCTGCTCGCGCTGCTGGGCCAAACATATCAGACGGGTGCCGATACCTGGGAACTGTTCGCGTGGTGGGCAGTGCTGCTGCTGCCATGGGCGCTTGCCGCAGGCAGCCAGGCGGTGTGGCTGCTCTGGGCGCTGGTGCTCAATCTTGCGGCCGCGTTGTGGCTGGGCGAACGTGTCTTTACGTGGCTGATGATCTTCGGCGGTCCGGGTCTGCCCAGTCTTCTCATGGCCGCCCTGAACCTGGTACTGCTCTTCGGCTGGGAAATGGCCGCGCGCCGCTGGCGCGCCAGCACCGTATTCGGACCGCGCATCCTGGCCGCCATCGCGATCAGCGTGCTGGTCCTGGCCTTGATGTTTGGCGACTCCATCGTCGGCGGGCTGGGCACCTACAACGGCATCGCGTGGGTTGCCGTCACGCTCGGACTTGGCCTGTACTATCAGCGCGGCCGGCGCGACCTCGTCATCCTGGCCATGCTGGCCGCCGGCGTCATCTGCGTGTCGCTGCGCGTCGTGGGCGAATGGCTGTGGCGGCTGGAGCCCGGCGTGTGGGCAGCGCTGCCGCTGGCCGCCTTGCTGATGGCCGAGGCCGTCGTGGCCGCCCGCTGGCTGCGTGGCCTGAGCAACGAAGCGCCGGTCCCCGTGCCGGCCGCAG
>NZ_DIEJ01000120.1:0-5205 GCF_002418565.1 Achromobacter sp. UBA5777
ACCTGGCCGCCTTCGAACTGGGCCGTCAGGCCGCGCATCGCGGCGCCGACGCGCTGCGCCCGGCGGCGGCCGAGCGTGTGGTGGCGCTGCCTGAAACCCTGGATGCGCTGGTCAACCGGCTGGCGGCGCACGTGCGCGATTACCAGGACGACGCGTACGCGCAGCGCTATCTGGCGGCCGTGGCGGCGGTGCGCACCCGCGAAGCCGCGCTGGGCGACAAGCGTCACGAGGTCACGCGCGCCGTGGCCCGCAATCTGGCCAAGCTCATGACCTATAAGGACGAGTACGAGGTGGCGCGCCTGCATGCCGACCCCGCGTTCAAAGACCGGCTGCGCGCGCAGTTCGAAGGCGAGCCGGGCCGCGACTACACGCTGCGCTACTACCTGGCGCCGCCGGCGTTGGCGCGCCGCGACGCGCGGGGCCGTCCGCAGAAGCGCGCGTATGGGGCGTGGATGGAAACGGCCTTCCGATTGCTCGCACCGATGAAGCGCGTGCGCGGCACGTGGCTGGACGTATTCGGCAGGACGGCCGAGCGTCGCATGGAGCGTCAGCTTGCAGTGGATTATCTGGAGTTGGCCCAGGAGTTCGCCCGCACGCTTGACGACGGCAACCGCGACGCGGCGCTGGAACTGGCCAACGTGCCGGATGCGATTCGCGGGTATGGGCATGTGAAGGAAAAGAGCGTGGAACAGGCGCGCGGCAAACAGGCGGCGCTGTGGGAGCGGTATCGCGCAGGCAAAGCGCGGTTGGCGGCCTGAGTTGGCGGACGGGGCAATCGCGCGCAGCTGCGGCCTGACCGCGCTGGCGAGGCGACCCGGCCCCGCGACCTGAGCCGCCTGACCATGCTGGCGTTGCGGGAGGCGTGGTGTACGATCCCCCGTCAATGCGGGGGCTGGTCCCCGCCGCCCGCTGGATCCGCCATGGAAAGCATCCTCCGCAAACTCGACCTGACCTCGCTGCGCCTCTTTGTGGCGGTGTGCCAGGAGAACAGCATCGCGCGGGCGGCCGAGCGCGAGTTCATCGCGCCTTCCGCCGTCAGCCGGCGCATCGCCGACATGGAAGCGTTGATCGGCCTGCCGCTGATCACGCGGCACACGCGCGGCGTTTCGGTGACGCCCGCCGGGCAGACTGTCTTGCGCCACGCGCGCCAGATCATCGGCGACGTCGAGGCGATGGGGGCGGAGCTGTCGCGCTTCTATGAGGGCGTGAAAGGGCACGTGCGGGTGGTGGCCAACCTGTCGGCCATCGTGCAGTTCCTGCCCGAGGACGTGGCGGCGTTTCAGCGGCTGTTTCCTGACGTGGACATCGACCTGGAAGAACAGCACAGCCCCGACGTCCTGCGCCTGGTGCGCGAGCGGGCGGCCGACTTCGGGATCTGCAACCAGATTGCGGGCGCCGATGGGCTGGAACAGCTGCCTTACCGCCGCGACCGGCTTGCCGTCATGCTGCCGTCCACGCACCCCAAGGCGTCGGCGCGTCAGCTCAGCCTGCAGGACATCGCCGACGAGACTTTCGTGGGCCTGCGCGAGAACAGCGCGTTGACGCAATTGATGGCGGCGCGAGCCGCCGAGCTGGGCAAGACGTTGTCGGTGAAGATCCGCGTGGCCAGCCTGGACGCGCTGTGCCGGATGACACACGCCGGTCTGGGCATCGCCGTGATGCCGCAGCAGGTCGCGGAGCTGTATCTGCAGGCGCTGGACGTGGTGGTGCGTCCCCTTTCTGATGCGTGGGCACGTCGACAGCTATGCATCGTGTTTCCGAGCCAGGCGCAGTTGTCGGCGACCGCCAGCAAACTGGTCAGGTTTTTGGCGCAGCAGGGCTGAGGGTCTGCGGCGGCGCTGCTGCGCCGCAAACCACCCAGCGTCCGAGGCGGTTGCCGCCGCAGCCACCGTCGCGATCCGCCGTCGGAACCCGCCGTCGGAACCCGCCGTCGCAATCCGCCGCCGCAGCCACCGTCGTTCCCTGCCGTCGCCGTTCGCGATGGCGGGGCTGCCGATATGACACTTCGCGGTTGACGGCCGTCTTCGTATAGTCAAAGCGCGTTCATCGCCGGTACGGGGCATCCAGACCCCGCTGCGTCTTATACGGAGACATCATAACCCCCACCAAATTGCTCGCGAGCTGTGCGCTCGCGCTTGGCGCCGTGTGTGCGGCCGCTGCCGCGTCCGCCGCCGGCTACCCGGATCATCCCATCCGCCTGATCGTGCCCACTTCGCCCGGCTCGACCGCCGACGTGGTGGCGCGCGTCGTGGCCGAGAACCTGGGCAAGACGCTGGCCCAGCCCATGATCGTGGAAAACCTGGCCGGAGCGGCCGGCATCCCCGGCACGCGCCAATTGGTGTCGGCCAAGCCCGACGGCTACACCCTGGGCATCGTGTCGTCCAACCACGCCATCAACCCCAGTCTGTACAAGAGCCTGCCCTACGACACGGTCAAGGACATCACGCCGATTTCCGTCATCGGCACGACGCCGCTGGTGGTCGTGGTGGCGGAAAACTCGCCGTACAAGACGATGGACGACCTGCTGAAGGCCGCCCGCGCGCAGCCGGGCAAGATCAATTACGGCTCGTCCGGCACGGGCAGCGTGCTGCACCTGGCCGGCGAGCTGCTCAAGTCCAAGGCGGGCGTGGACATGATGCATATCCCGTACAAGGGCGGCAACGCGCTGATCACCGACGTGATGTCGGGACAGATCCAGGTCGCCTTCCTGGCCACGCCGTCCGTGCTGGCGCAGGTGCAGGCGGGCAAACTGCGCGCATTGGCGGTCAGCACGCCCGAGCGCCTGGCCATCCTGCCCAACGTGCCCACCTTGGATGAGGCCGGCGTGAAGGGCTATTCGTACGACGCCTGGATCTCGCTGATCGGACCGGCCGGGTTGCCCGCCGACATCGTGCAAAAGCTGCAAACCGCCACGCACAAGACCATGCAGGAGCCGGCGGTGCTCAGGGCGCTGTCGCCGCAGGGCTTTGTGTCGCAGGGCACCACGGCGGAACAGGCGGCGCAGACGCTGGCCGCCGAGATCACCAAGAGCCAGACGCTCGTCAAGGCGGCGGGCGTCACCATCGAATGACCGGATTGCCATGACTGCCGTATCTGTACTCGACGCCCCGGCCCGCCTGCTGTTTCTGACGCAGGATCCGTCCCGCGTGACCGCGCAACTGGGCGGCGCGGCGCTGACGCTGCCCGAGGCCGCGCCGCTGCGCGACGACATCTCCACTGACGAGATCACGCCGGTGCCGATCCTGACCCACTTCGACGAGAAACTGGGCCGGTATCCGTACACGGGCTTCCGGGCGGGCGACACCCAGCCCATCGGCATCGACGCGATCCGGCAGTCGGGCATCAACGTCGTCGTCGCGGGCAAGCGGTACGGCAAGGGCTCGTCGCGCGAGCACAGCCCGATGGCAGAGAAGTCCGCCGGCGTGCGGTTGGTGATTGCCGAGAGCTTCGAGCGCATCTATCGCCAGAACGCCGACAACATCGGGCTGTACACCAGCACCGACATGGGGCTGGTGGCGCGCCTGCAAGGGGGCGAGCGCATCACGGTGGATGAGATCGTGGCCGGGCGCGACGCGCTGGCGGCGGCCATCGTGAAGGCCGGCGGGCTGCTGGCTTTCGGGCAGGCGCAGTTGCGCGATGTGTCGTTGAAGGGTGGACGTCGCGAGGAGGACGGTACGGCGGCTGGCGCGCCGGAAGCCGCCGTGTCGGATGCCACTGATCCCACCACCGATTCGGCCGCACCATCAGTCGAGCTGCCGCTCACGCTCTTCGAGAAGATCGTCCGGCGCCATCTCTTGAAGACCGATGCGACTGCGTCCAAACCGCAGCAGGGCGACGGCGTCTTTCTGCGCGCGGACTGGCGCTTCATCCATGAGTACTACACCGGCATGGCCGCCCATATGCTGCATGCGCGGGTCAAACGGCCCCTGCGTCTGGTGGACCCCGAACGCATCGTGGTGTTCGAAGACCACACGTCCTACGTCGAAGAAAGCCCCAACCACGTGCGCGCAGGCATCGTGCCCAACGTGCGCGCCATGTGCCAGGCGCAGCGCGACTTCGCCGAGGCGTACGGCCTGCGCCAGCACCGCACGCTGACGGAGGCCGAGGCAGCGCGCGATACCGGCGCCAATGTGGCCGGAATCTCGCACGCCATGATGGCCGAACACTACGCGCTGCCGGGGCAGGTCGTTGTGGGCACCGACTCGCACACGCCGCACAGCGGCGCGTTGGGATGCGTGGCCTTTGGTGTCGGCACCACCGACATGGCGAACGCGTTCGTCACGGGCGCGGTGCGGCTGACGCTGCCGGCCTCGCTGCGCATAGAACTGGACGGTGCGCCTGCGCCCGGCGTTACCGCCAAGGACATCGTGCTGCACCTGCTGGCCCTGCCTGAAATCCGCGCGGGTGCGGGCGTAGGCAAGGTGTTCGAGTTTGCCGGCGAGGCCATCGCCAGCCTGTCCATCGACGAGCGGGCCACGCTGACCAACATGACCGCCGAACTGGGCGGGCTGACGGGCATCGTCGCACCCGATGCCGAGACGGCGCGCTTTCTGCGCGAACGCCGCGGCGTGGACGCCGCCATCGAACCGTGGATGCGCAGCGATCCAGGCGCCGACTACGCCGCCGTCCTGCGCGTGGACTGCGCGGCGTTGTCGCCGCTGGTCGCATCGCCCGGCGATCCGGGCAATGGCGTGCCGCTGTCCACCCTGAGCGCGCGGCCGCGCATCGACATCGCGTATGGCGGCTCCTGTACGGCCGGCAAGCGCGAGGATTTCGACTACTACCATCAGGTGCTGGCGTGGGCGGTGGCGCGGGGATTGCGGCTGCCGGACGGCGTGACGCTGTATCTGCAGTACGGCACCACCGCCGTGCGCGACTACTGCGTGGCGCAGGGCTACGACAAGACCTTCGCCGCCGTGGGCGCGCGCATCCTGCAGCCGTCGTGCGGCGCGTGTGCGAACTGCGGGCCGGGGTCGTCCACCGAGGCGTCTCAGGTGACGATCAGCGCCATCAACCGGAATTTTCCGGGCCGATCGGGGCCGGGCAGCGTCTGGCTCGCCAGCCCGCCCACCGTCATGGCGAGCGCGCTGGCAGGGGAACTGGCGTCGTTCGCCGAGTTGCAGGCGCGATACGGCGCGTAGCAGGCGGCGGAGGCGGCGCGGCCCGCCAACGGTGACCGCGCGCAACCGGCGTGGGGGCCCCCGC
>NZ_DIEJ01000168.1:0-7482 GCF_002418565.1 Achromobacter sp. UBA5777
CGGACGAAGATGACGAAGGGGGAGGCCGGAGCGAAGGCTCCGGACCGCAATCGTGGGCGCTCGTGCCAACGGGGACTGCGGCGTCGGGCGACCTACGAAGATCGGACGCAGCCTGCCGTTATCGCCGCTGACGCATCCTAACCGCTACTGCCGCGAACGCTTGTACACCGGACCTACGTGTTGCTCGACAGCCTTCCTCGTCATCTTCCCCGCGCCCTCCAAGGCACCGGCGCGCTCTTCGCGCAGACGCCGCAGCACTTCGGCCGGCGTGACGCCGAAGTGAGCCGCGAACTTGCGCTGAAAGGTGCGCCGCGACATGCCGCAGGCGTCGGCCATGTCGTCCACCGACCAGCGCGCTGACAGCCTTGCCTCCATTTTTTCGACCAGCTCGCGGAACGGCGCGGCCACGCGGTCCTGCAGTCGCAGCGTCTGGCTGTACTGGCGCTGGTCGCCGTTGCGGCGCATGAAGACCACCAGCCGCCGCGCGACCTGCTGGGACAGCCCGGCGCCGAAGTCGCGTTCGATCAGCGCCAGCGCCAGGTCGATGCCGGCGGTGACGCCCGCGGAGGTCCAGTATTTGCCGCTTTCGATGAAGATGCGGTCGTCGTCGACGCGCAGGCCGGGGTAAAGCTGGCGGAGCCGGTCGGCCGAGCGCCAGTGCGTGGTCACGGCGCGGCCGTCGAGCAGGCCAGCGGCGGCCAGGATGAATGCGCCCGTGCAGACGCTGCTGGTGCGGCGTGTGCCGGCGTCGCGGCGGCGTAGCCAGGCGCGCGTTTCGCCGTGCGCCGCGGCGCGATCCACGCCAGGGCCGCCGGGCACCAGCAGCATGTCGATGGGCGCGTCACCGTCCGCCTCGAAGGTGCCGTCCACCTGCATGCGCAACCCCTGTTCCCAGGTGGTTACCACCGGCGATGCCGCGATCGTGTTCAAGGCATATAGCTGGCGGCCCGACTCTTCGTTGGCGGAGCTGAAGGCCTGCCACGGGCCGGCCAGGTCCAGCGGCTGGAAACCGTCGTACAGCACGAACGTCACGCGTTGTGGCGCGATTGGCGCGCTTTCTGGCGCACCGCGCGGCGCGCGTTCGCCTATGCTGGGTTCTGGCGTTTTCATGGGAGCAACGTCATGAAGGTGAATATCGTCTTGTTCGAAGGGCTGACTCAGCTTGATATGACCGGGCCGTACGAAGTGCTGGCGAACGCGCCGGGATTTACCGTGGATTTTGTCGCAAAAACGATGGAGCCGGTGCGCTGCGACCGGGGGTTGCGCTTCGTGCCCACGCAAACAGTCGACTCGGTGCCGCCTTGCGATCTGCTGGTCGTGCCGGGCGGGCCGGGCACGGACGACGCCATCGTCGATCCGGCGTGGGTGGATTTCACCCGCAGGCAGGGGCAGGGCGCCAAATATCTGTTCGGCATCTGCACGGGATCGCTGCTGCTGGGTGCGGCCGGGCTGCTGCGAGGCAAGCGGGCGTCCAGCCACTGGCGCGCGCGGGAACTGCTGGCGCGCTTTGGGGCCACGCCGAGCGACGAGCGCCTGTGTGTGGACGGCAATGTGTTCACGGCCGGCGGCGTGACGTCGGGGATCGATATGGGGTTGAAGGTGGTGGCGTCGCTTTGCGGCGAGGACGTCGCCAAGCTGATCCAGTTGCAGATCGAATACGATCCGAAGCCGCCGTTTCCGGGCGGCACGCCCAAGACGTCCGAGCCGGCGATTGTGGAGCGCTATCTGGCGATGTCGCAGGCGCGATTCGAGCGACGCAGCGCGGCGGTGGATCGGGCGGCGGCGGCCATGCGGTGAGGCGGTAAACATGGCAAGAGGGCGGCGATTCGGCCGTGTCGGCGGCGGCCATGCCGCGGGGGTGAGGTGGCGCGAAGATGGCGATGCCGTGGCGGCGAAGTTCATGCCGTCACAGCGGTGCCCCTGTCTTTGAAGAGGGGCGGCACAGCCTTTATCGCTGCGCCGCTCACCGCCCCAGATGGTCCAGCGGCAGCGGGCTCTGCGGCTTGACCGTCTGGATCGCGAAGTTGCTGCGGATGTCCTTGACGCCGGGCAGTTTCAGCAGGGTGTGCAGCAGGAATTGCTCGTAGCCGCGCAGATCGGGCACCACGACCTGCAACAGGAAGTCGGACTCGCCGGACACCAGATGCGCGGCGATCACTTCCGGCAGCGCACTGACCTCGTTGCGGAACATTTCGGCGTCGCGCTCATGGTGGCGCTCGACCTTCACGCCAACGAATACCGTCAATCCCAATCCGACCTCGTGCGGATCCAGCCGCGCTTCGTAGCCCTGGATGACGCCGGCTTCTTCCATCATCCGCACGCGCCGCAAGCAGGGCGAGGGCGACAGGCCGATCTGGTCCGCCAGCTCCACGTTGGTGAGCCGGCCGTTCTTCTGCAGCGCCTCCAGAATCCGGCGGTCGTAGGCGTCAAGTTGGCGTTTTGGCATAGGTGTGGGGAATTCAGGCTTGGATTGGTGTGTTGTGCCAGGAATGGTATCCAAGTTGGCAAGAATGGCAAGCACATGCCAGCCCCTTTTTTCTAGAATCTCGCCATTGAAATCTTGCGGTGGAGCGCGGTCATGGCCGATATGGCGTTGTTTCTGGGAGCCTTGCTGATTGTGTACGTGGTACCCGGGCCGGACATGATCCTGCTGCTGGAAACCGGCTTGCTGCGCGGCCGCGGGCAGGCGCTGGCGGTGGCGGCGGGCCTGGCGATTGCACGTGCGGCGCATGTGACGCTGGCCGCGCTGGGTCTGGCGGCCTTGTTCAAGACGCACCCGTGGGCGTTCGACGCGGCGCGCACGGTGGGCGGCTGCTATCTGGTGTGGCTGGGGATCCGTCTGCTGCGCGCGCCGCTGGCGATCCCGCCCTTGGACGGCGAGGCCGCGCCGCGCCATGCAGGCTGGGGACCCGCGCTGATGAGCGGCGTGCTCACCAATGTGCTCAACCCCAAGGCCTTGCTGTTCTGCTCGGTGCTCCTGCCGCAGTTCGTGTCGCCGGAGCGCGGCCCGATTGGCCAGCAGTTCGCCGTGCTGGGCGTCATCCTCGTCGGATTGGGCCTGACGTTCGACGTGCTGTGCGCGCTGGCGGGCGGCGCGGTGGGCCGCTGGATGTCCGCCAGCCCGCGCGCGCAAAAGATCCAGAGCCTGGTCTTCGGCACCGCCCTGATCGGCTTCGGCCTGCGCCTTACCTTCGCCAACCGCCCGGTCTGAGGTACGCGGCAATTTGCCGGGAGTTGGACATCCATGGTTTTCCAAGACCAAATGAGGTGTCAGACACCGGCCCTATGCGTCGAAATCCGCAACAAAATAAGGCCCGGCGCGCAATCGCGCGGGGCCCTATTGTTTAGCACCGCACCTGCTTTACTTGCCGAAGGCGAACGACGCTGCGTCGACCTCGTCAGCCTTGGCGGGCGGCGGGACGGCGCCGTCTTCCAGCAGTTCCGCGGGATCCAGTCCCTTGGTCAGCTCCAGCGCCTGGCGCTCGAACAGGCGCCGGTACAAGCCGCCCTTTAAGCGGATCAGCGCGTCGTGGCTGCCTTCTTCAATCACGCGGCCATGGTCCATCACCAGCAGGCGGTCCAGGGCCCGGACCGTCGACAGGCGGTGCGCCACGACCAGCGTCGTGCGGCCTTCCATCAGCCGGTCCATCGCGCGCTGGATCAGCACCTCGCTTTCGCTGTCCAGGCTCGACGTGGCTTCGTCCAGGATCAGGATGGGCGCGTCCGCCAGGAACGCCCGCGCAATCGCCACGCGCTGGCGTTCGCCGCCGGACAGCTTCACGCCGCGCTCACCGACGAGCGTCTCGTAGCCCTTGGGCAGCGCCATGATGAAGTCATGCGCACTGGCCAGCCGGGCCGCCTGCTCGATGTCAGCCTGCGACGCGCCGGGGCGGGCATAGGCGATGTTTTCCGCCAGCGTCCGGTGAAACAGCACGGGCTCCTGCTGCACGATCGCGATCTGGCCGCGAAGCGACGCCTGCTTCACGTGGGCGATGTCCTGCCCGTCGATGGTGATGCGGCCGCCGTTCACGTCATACAGGCGCTGGATCAGCTTGATGAACGTCGTCTTGCCCGAACCCGAGTGGCCGACCAGGCCCACCCGTTCGCCCGGCGCGATGCGCACCGAGAACCGGTCGTACAGCGCGACGTTGTGCGCGCCGTAGCGGAACGTCACGTCTTCGAACCGGATCTCGCCCGCAGTCACCGCGATATCGCCCGCACCCGGCCGGTCTTCCACGCCCAGCGGCTGCTTTTCCAGCGACACCAGTTCCTCCATGTCGTTGACCGAGCGCTGCAGGTTGCGGATGTGCATGCCCACGTCGCGCAGATAGCCTTGCAGCACAAAGAACATGGTCAGCGTGAACGTGATGTCGCCCACGCTGGCCTGGTTGCGCGACCACAGCAGCAGCGATGCGCCCAGGATCGAGGCCTGCATGGCGACGAGCATCGCGCCCTGGATGCCGCCGTTGAACGTGGCGCGGATCCAGGTGCGGCGCGTGCGGCGGCGCCACTTGTCGATGACGCGGTCCAGCCGCGCTTCTTCACGCGTCTCCGCGCCAAAGGCCTTGACCACGGCGTTGCAGCTGACCGCATCGGCCAGCGCGCCGCCCATGCGCGTATCCCAGGCATTGCCCAGGCGCGCGGCGGGCGCCACGTACGCCAGCGACAGCGTGGCGGTGACGGCGATGTAAAGCACCGAGCCCAGGCCCACGACCAGCCCCATCAACGGCCAATGCGCGCCCAGCAGCGCGGTGGCGCCCACCAGCATGACGATCGACGGCAGCAGCGCCACCAGCAACGTGTCATTGAGCAGGTCCACCGCCCACATGCCGCGCGTGATCTTGCGCACTGTCGAGCCCGCGAAGCTGTTGGCATGCCAGTCGGTCGAAAAGCGCTGCACGCGGTAGAAGGCGTTCGAGGCGATGCCGTTCATCATCTTCAGCGTGAAGGTGATGATGTTCTGGAACACCGCCTGGCGCAGCAGCGTCCCGCCCACGCCTAGCGCAACCAGCAGCCAGAAGGCGGTGATGGCGGCGGTCCAGGCAAGCTGGTCGCCGGCCGCACCCGAAGCCACCGCGTCGACCAGGCGGCCGGCGTACATCGGGGTCAGCACGTCGGCCACGGCGGACAGCAGCGCCAGCGCCATGATGACTACGATGCGCAGCGGCTGCCGGCCCCAATAGCGGAAGGTAAAGCCCAGGACATCCTTGAAGGCTTGTCCACGAAAATCGATTTTTTTTCTAGCCATTGCCATGGCCTGGCGGCAGTAAACACGCCAGGTTCCTTGAAAGGAAAGAGGAAAGACACGCCGTGCGCCGTAAAGGGCGCTGGCAACTGCGTTAGGGGTTCAGATGGGCACGGCGGACCGGTCGCCAAGTAGGTAACTGGCGATGGTGCCGCGCGGGCGACGACTTAATGGCGTCGCGGGGACACGCGCGGGACGGCGTTCGGCATGGGGTACATCATGCGGCCTCCCTGTCGGTGGGTGAGGGGAAAAAAGGAAGTGGGCACAGGCCCGAATTGCCGATTCTATCCAAGTGATGTAGGCGAATCAACGGGCCGTGCGTGGGAACGGAATGCGGTGTCGGTTTTTGTCAACGCGACAGGCGTGGTTGCCGCGCCGCTAACCGGGTAGCGACGCCGCGCCAGCAGCGGTATACCCGCCTTGATGGCTTGCTAGCCGCGCATACACGCCCTGCTTGCGCAGCAGTTGGTCGTGCGTGCCGGACTCGGCCAGCGTGCCGCGGTCCAGCACCAGGATCAGGTCGGCGTCGCGAATGGTGGACAGGCGATGCGCAATCACCAGCGTCGTGCGGTGGCGCATCAGCACGTCCAGCGCGCCGCGCACCTGCATTTCCGAAAGCGTGTCCAGATGCGAGGTGGCTTCGTCCAGGATCAGCACCGGCGCGTTCTTCAAGAAGGCGCGTGCGATCGAGATGCGCTGCCGCTGACCGCCCGACAACTGCATGCCGCGTTCGCCCACGCGCGTGGCCAGACCCTCGGGCAGGCGCTGCACGAAGTCGGCCAGCGCCGCCTGTTCCAGCGCGCGCATCAGGTCTTCGCGGCTGGCCTCGGGACGCGCCAGCCGGATGTTGCCTTCGAGCGTGTCGTTGAACAGATACGTGTCCTGGGTGACCAGTGCCACGCGCTCGCGCAGGCCGTCGAGCTGGAGTTGGCGCACGTCCACGCCGTCCAGCTTGACTGCGCCCTCGCGCGGATCCCAGAAGCGCAGCAACAGGCTGGCCACCGTGCTCTTGCCCGCGCCCGAGGCGCCGACGATCGCCACCGTGGCGCCGGCGGGCGCCGTGAAGCTAAGGTGGCGCAGCGTGTCCTGACGCTTGCCGGGGTAGGCAAAGCTGACGCGCTCGAAGGCGAGCGACAGGCCATGCGGCGCCACCGGCGCGGGCAGGGGGCCGTCCACGACCGGTTCGGGTTCGTTGGCCACCACGTGCAGGCGGCGCGTGGCGGCAATGGTGTCGGCCAGTTGCCGGCTGACCTGCGAGATCTCGGACACCGGCAGGAACGTCGCCAGCGCGATCAGCACCAGCAGCGGCAACATGCCGGCCGCCAGCGTACCGGCCTGCACCTGCAGTGCGCCCACGACAGCTACCGCGAGCCCGCCCAGGCCCATCGCGATTTCAAACCAGGCGGTCTGGCGGGACAGGTCGCGCAGAATGGCAAGACGCCGCGCCCGATAGTGGTCGGCCACCTGCAGGAACTGATCGCGGCGCCGGCCCGTCGCCTGGAAGGCGGTCAGGTCGGCCAGGCCCTGGATGGTGTCGGTGGTGTGGGCGCTCATTTCACCCAGCGCCTCGCGCGCCTTGTCGCCCAGGGCGTCAACGCGGCGCCGGCCGCGCACGGGAGAGACCAGCGCGTAGGCCAGGAACGGCAGCAGCGCCAGCGCCACCGGCCAGCTGTAGAACCCCAGGAAACCCAGCACGGACAACGGCACCAGCACGGACACGATGGCCGGCGCGATGGTGTGCGCATAGAAATACTCGACCATCTCCACGTCCTGCGTGGCCAGTGCGACCAGATCGCCCGAGCGGCGTTGCAGCAGGTACGCGGGCGCCAGCCGTTCGAGCTTGTCGTAGAGCTTGACGCGCATGTCGGCCAGGAGCTGATAGGCCATCGCATGCGCCAGCCAAGACTCCAGCCAATGGAACAGCGCAGCCAGCGGGGCGGCGATCAGCAGGCCAACGATCAGCGCGGTGGTATCGCCGCCATCGCGGATAGCGGCCACGATCAGGGCGCTGAACACGCCCACCCCGATGAAAGCGGCGACACGCGCCACGCCCAGCAGAATGGTGGCGATGAGCGTGCCGCGCCATGGGCGCACCACCGACAGCAGGGTGCCCAGTGTGGCGCGCCAGCCGACCTGATCGGCATCGGCGTCCAGCGACCGCTGGGCCGGGCCGGGCGCATTGCCGTCGTCGGACTCAGCGGCGGTGTTGTCCGCGGCCAGCCGCGCCGCGGGCGGCG
>NZ_DIEJ01000127.1:0-2221 GCF_002418565.1 Achromobacter sp. UBA5777
GCCGCCGGCGCCGCCAGCGCCCAGAACATCCGGATCGGCCTGCAGGAAGATCCCGATGTCCTGGACCCGCATCGGGCCCGCACCTACGTGGGCCGCATCGTGTTCACGTCGCTGTGCGACAAGCTGGTGGACATCGATCCAAAGCTGCACTTCGTACCGCAGCTGGCCACCTCGTGGTCGTTCAGCGACGACAACAAGGTGCTGACCTTCAAGCTGCGCGACGACGCGCTGTTCCACGACGGCACCAAATTCGACGCGGCGGCGGCCAAGGCCAACCTGGATCGCGCCATGAGCCTGCCGGACAGCCTGCGCAAGGGCGAACTGCGCTCGGTGGCCAAGGTCGACGCACCCGACGCCACCACGCTGGTGCTGACCCTGNNTCCGACCGCGCCGGCATGATGCTGTCGCCCAAGACCTTCTCGGACGACGTCGCCGCCGTGGGCCGCAAGCCCATCTGCTCGGGCCCGTACAAGTTCGTCGAACGCATCCAGAACGACCGCATCGTCCTGGAAAAATTCGATCAGTACTACGGCGCCAAGGACTACGCGTTCAAGCGCGTGACCTTCCTGCCCATCCCGGACACCACCGTGCGCCTGTCCAACCTGCGCGCGGGCGATCTGGACATGCTGGAACGCCTGAATCCGTCCGACGCGCCGCAGGTCAAGAACGACGCCAGCCTGACGTTCGCGCCGGTTGCGGGCCTGGGCTTCCAGCAGTTCATGTTCAACGTGGGCAACGGCAAGCGCGCCGAAGACAACCCGTTCAAGAACAAGCTGGTGCGCCAGGCGTTCCAGTACGCCATCGACCGCAACGCCATCAACGAAGTGGCCGGTGGCGGCATCTTCGAACCGGCCCAGCAGCCGTTCCCGCCCGCCAGCCCCTATCACAGCGACAAATTCCCGGTCACCCAGCGCGACGTGGCCAAGGCCAAGGGCCTGCTCAAGCAGGCGGGCGTTGACCGCGTGAAGGCCGAGCTGGTGTTCGGTAACAACACCACCACGTCGTCCATCGCCGAAATCGTTCAGGCCATGGCTGCCGAGGCGGGCTTTGACCTGTCGCTGCGCCCGACCGAATACGCGGCGCTTCAAAAGGAAGCCTCGGGCGGCAACTTCCAGATCGTGATGCTGGGGTGGTCCGGCCGGGTCGATCCCGACGGCAACATCCACGCTTTCGTCACCTGCAAGGGTGCACTGAACGACGGTCACTACTGCAATCCGGAAGTCGACAAGCTGCTCAACCAGGCCCGCACGGTGCCGGACGAGGCCAAGCGCAAGGCCATCTACGACCAGGCGCAGGTCATCATCCAGGACGAACTGCCCGGCGTGTACAACTACTACCAGCCGTGGCCCTTCGTGATGGGCAAGAAAGTCCAGGGCTTCACGCCCTATCCGGACGGTATGATCCGGCTCAAGGGCGTGACGTTCGCGCAGAAGTAATGTTGGGGCGGCGAATGCCCGCCGCGCCCGCCGGACGCGCCTTGCGCGTCCGGTTGTCGTTTGCGGCGGACGCGCATCGGGCCCTGTCCGGCCGGCGCCGTCCGTCGTTCCTGTCTTACGGTTTCCCACATGCTTAAACTCATCTTGCGCCGCGTGATCGTCGCGATCCCGACACTGATACTGGTGTCGATGATCGTGTTCATGCTGCAGAAAATCCTGCCCGGCGATCCGGTGCTGACCCTGGCCGGCGAAGAGCGCGACCCGGCCGTCCTGGACTACCTGCGCGACAAATACCGCCTGAACGACCCGTTGCCGATGCAGTACGCGGCCTGGGCCGGACAGGTCCTGCAAGGCGATCTGGGCAAGTCCCTGCGCACCGACGTGCCCGTCACGACGCTGATCGCGCAAAAGCTGCCCGTCACGCTGCAACTGGCCGCCATGGCGATGTTCTTTGCGCTGCTGGTGGGCATTCCCATGGGCATCATTGCCGCGGTGCGCAAAGGCAAGCCCGTCGAAATGGGCGCCAACATCGCGGCGTTATCCGGCATGTCCATTCCCAACTTCTGGCTGGGCATCATCCTCATCATGGTGGTGTCGGTCCAGTGGAAACTGTTGCCGGCCTCGGGGTATGTGTCGCCCTCTGAAGACTTCTGGCTGTCGATCAAGACGATGCTGATGCCGTCGCTGGTGCTGTCCACGGCAATCGCGGCGTATCTGATGCGGCATACGCGGTCGTCGATGCTGGAGGCGCTGTCCGCGGATTACGTGCGCACCGCCCGCGCCAA
>NZ_DIEJ01000127.1:2292-3815 GCF_002418565.1 Achromobacter sp. UBA5777
GGTGGTGCAGGGCGTGGTGCTCTGCGTGGCGGTGGGCTTCATCCTGATGAACCTGCTGGCCGACATCCTGTACATCCTGGTCAATCCCCGCCTGAGGCACTCATGAGCGCAATTCCTGCAACGGCCGCAGCCGTCACGCCGCCCCGCAGCCGCAATCGCGCGTGGGCCAAATTCAAACGCAACCGCATCGCGATGCTCGGCCTGGGCATCGTGCTGTTCTTCGTCGTGGTGGCCATCCTGGCCCCGTTCATCGTCAGCCAGGATCCCCTGCAGACCAGCTTCACCACCATCCGCAAGGCGCCGTCCGCGGCGCATTGGCTGGGTACAGACGAGCTGGGCCGCGACATCTACAGCCGCATGGTGTACGGCGCGCGCGCGTCGCTGATGGCGGGCCTGGTGTCGGTGCTGATCGCGCTGATCGTGGGCGTGCCGTTCGGCCTGGCCGCGGGTTACTTCGGCGGCTGGACGGACAGCTTCATCTCGCGCGCCACCGAGGCGCTCCTGGCCATTCCCTTCCTGATTCTGGCGATTGCGCTGGCCGCCTTTCTGGGGCCCAGCCTGACCAACGCGATGATCGCCATCGGCGTGTCCGCGGCGCCCAAGTTCATCCGGCTGACACGGGGGCAGGTGCTGGCGGTCAAGAACGAGGACTACGTGCAGAGCGCCCGCGCGCTGGGCGCGTCCGACCTTCGCATCATCGGCCGGCACGTGTTCCCCAACGTGATGCCGCCGCTGATCGTGCAGGCCACGATCACGATCGCCACGGCCATCATCGCCGAGGCCAGCCTGTCCTTCCTGGGCCTGGGGCTGCAGCCGCCGACGCCGTCGTGGGGCTCGATGCTGAACACGGCCAAGAACTTCATGACCCAGGCGCCCTGGATGTCGATCTTCCCCGGATCGGCCATTTTCCTGGTGGTGCTGGGCTTCAATCTGCTGGGTGACGGGCTGCGTGACGCGCTCGATCCGCGTCAGGAAAAGTAATCGATATGGCAACCATGGATTCCAACCGTGTCGTACAGGTCAATGACCTGACGGTGCGGTTCAAAACGCCCGAACGCACCGTGGAAGCGGTGCGCAATGTTTCTTTTCACGTGAACCGAGGCGAGACGCTGGCCATCGTGGGCGAGTCGGGCTCCGGCAAGTCGGTAACGTCACTGGCGCTGATGCGCCTGGTCGAGTACGGCGGCGGACATATCGCCAATGGCGGGATGCTGCTGCGCCGGCGTAGCGGCGAGGTGCTGGATCTGGTCAGCGCGCCCGATTCGACGCTGCAGCGCGTCCGCGGCGCGGACGTGGCAATGATCTTCCAGGAGCCGATGNNGCCGATGACGTCGCTGAACCCCAGCTTTACGGCGGGCAATCAGATTGCCGAGGCCTTGCAGCTGCACCAGGGCCTGGACGCGGCGGCGGCGCGGGCGGAAACGCTGCGCATGCTGGAACGAGTGCGCATCCCCGAGGCGCGCGCCATCCTGGACCGTTATCCACACCAGTTGTCGGGCGGGATGCGCCAGCGCGTGATGATT
>NZ_DIEJ01000125.1:0-6817 GCF_002418565.1 Achromobacter sp. UBA5777
AAGAGCGCGACACGATCGAGGACGTTATCGAGCCGTACCTCATCCAGCACGGCTACCTGCAACGCACGCCGCGCGGCCGCACCGCCACGCTGACCACCTGGCGCCACCTGGGCCTGGCGCCGCCTGCGGGCACCGCCACCGGCGGCTCCGGCGACCTCTTCGGCAAATAATCCGCGCCACGCGCCGTCATGCCAACGGGCGGCGCGCAAACCGCGCGACGGGTTTATGATCCGAGGGTTTCGTTTCCCCCTCGCGATCTAAGGACCTTATTCCATGCAGCCCGAATTGCCCTCCTATGATGACGTCGTGCGCGCCAGCGAGCGCCTGGCCGGCAACGCACACCGCACGCCCGTCCTGACCTCGGCCACCGCCGATGCCATCGCCGGCGCGTCGCTGTTCTTCAAGTGCGAGAACTTCCAGCGCATGGGCGCGTTCAAGTTCCGGGGCGGCTACAACGCCATCGCGCGCCTCACGCCCGAGCAGCGTGCCGCCGGCGTGGTGACGTTCTCGTCGGGCAATCACGCGCAGGCCATTGCGCTGGCCTCGAAGCTGCAAGGCGTTCAGGCCACGATCATCATGCCGCTGGACGCGCCCGCGGCCAAGCGCGCGGCCACCGAAGGCTACGGCGGCAAGATCGTCACGTACGACCGCTACACCGAAGACCGCGAGACCATCGCCCGCCGCATCCAGGCCGAAACCGGCGCCACGCTGATCCCGCCGTACGACCACGAGGACGTGATTGCGGGGCAGGGCACCGCCGCCAAGGAGCTGTTCGAGGAAGTCGGCGAACTGGACTACCTGTTCGTGTGCCTGGGCGGCGGCGGCCTGCTGTCGGGCTCGGCCCTGTCCGCCTTCGCGCTCAGCCCGCGCTGCCTGGTGTACGGCGTCGAGCCCGAAGCCGGCAACGACGGGCAGCAGTCCTTGCGCAAGGGTGAAATTGTCCGAATCCCCGCGCCCAAGACGCTGGCCGATGGCGCCGCCACCACGCACCTGGGCAACATCACTTTCCCCCTCATCCAGAAGTACGTGCGCGACATCGTCACGGTGACGGATGAACAGCTCGTCACGACGATGAAGTTCTTTGCCGAGCGCATGAAGATGGTCGTGGAACCCACGGGCTGCCTGGCCGCGGCGGCCGTCATGCAGAACGTGGTGCCGGTGCGCGGGGCCCGGGTCGGCGTCATCATCAGCGGCGGCAACGTCGACCTTCCGGCCTACGCCCGGCTGCTGGCGGGCTGACGCGCATCAAGCGGCGCGCGCGGCGTGCGCCCTGCGCGCGCTTGCGCCTGCCGACCTGGCAAGGCAGAATCGAACCTCGATCCTGACGAACCGGAGGCTACGCCATGCGTATCCTTGTCATTGGCGGCACGGGCTTCATCGGCCGCCACTTGGTAGCACGGCTTTGCGCGGACCCGCATCAGATCGTCGTGCCCACGCGGCTCATTGCACGCGGACGCGACCTGCAATTACTTCCCACCGTCACGCTGCTTCAGGCGGACATCCATGATGACGCCGCGCTCGACGGCATGGTCCGGGGCTGCGATGCCGTCGTGAATCTGGTGGGCATCCTGCATGGCAACCTGGGCCGGCCGTATGGGTCGGACTTCGCGCGGGCCCACGTGCATCTGCCGCAGCGCATTGCGCAGGCCTGCGTGCGCTACGGCGTGCGTCGCCTGCTGCACGTCAGCGCGCTGGGCGCCGATTCCAGCGGCGACAGCATGTACCAGCGCTCCAAGGGCGACGGCGAGGCCGCCATCAAGGCGGCCTACCAAGACCGCGGCGATATCGGCTGGACCATCTTCCGCCCGTCGGTGCTTTTCGGCCCCGACGACAACTTCACCAATATGTTTGCGTCGCTGGCGCGCTGGCTGCCGGTGCTACCACTGGCTGGCGCCAATGCGCGCATGCAGCCCATCTATGTGGGCGATGTGGTGACGGCCATGGTCAACGCGCTGGCCGATACGCATACCTGCGGCAAGACCTACGAACTGGGCGGGCCGCAGGTCTACACGCTGGGCGAGATCGCGCGGCTATGCGCCGCCTGGAGCGGCCATCCGCGTCCCGTCATCAGCATCCCGATGGGGGTGGGGCGCATGCAAGCCCGGCTGTTCGAATGCATGCCGGGCACGCCGCTGATGTCCCGCGACAATCTGGATTCACTGCGCCGCGACAACGTCTGCGGCGGGCCGATCGCGCCCGAGCTGCATGTGGTGCCCACGGGTCTGGAAGCCGTGGCGCCGCGCTACCTGCAACACGGCAAGACGGCCTAGCGCGATTTAGCGCACCAGCGCCTTCAGCGCCTGCTTGATGCCGTCGGACACGCCCACGCCTTCGGGCAGCGTCTTCAGGGCCGACAGCGATTCCTTCTCGGAGTAGCCCAGCGCCAGCAGGGCATTCAGGATGTCGGACTGGTTGTCGTGCGTGACATGCGCCGCAGCGCCGATGTCCGCGCCCAGCTTGCCGCGCATCTCCAGCAGCAGGCGTTCCGCGGTCTTCTTGCCGATGCCCGGCACGCGGGTCAGGCGGCCCGACTCCTGCAGCGTGATGGCCTGCGCCAGGTCCGCCACCGACAAACCCGACAGCACGGACAGGGCAGTGCGCGCCCCGATCCCGCTGACCTTGATGAGCTCACGGAACGCGCTGCGTTCGCCGGCCGAGGCAAAGCCATACAGGATGTGCGCGTCTTCGCGCACGGTCAGGTGCGTGTAGAGCGTGACGCGCGCGCCCGTGTCGGGCAGCGAATACAGCGTGCTCATGGGCACGTCGATGTCGTACCCGATCCCGCCCACGTCCACGCAGATCGTGGGGGGCAGTTTTTCGATCAGGGTTCCGGTGATTCTTCCGATCATGGTGAGAGGCCTGGCAATGGTGGAGCCGCGCAATGCGCGGCAGATGCGGGGATTCTATACGTGCGGGCGCGCGAGCGGGCGGGGCCGCGTAGGCGTGATGTGACGCAGCGAAAAAGGGAAAGCGGGGATCAGCCGATCAGCCGGCCGTTGCGGATGCGGGTCTTGCCGCCCATGCGCAGCGCGCTGCCCAGGCGTTCCAGCTTGTCCTGCAGCGGACCCACGTGCGCGTGGCAGATCGCGCAGGCCAGCGCGTCGGCCGAGTCGGGGGCGGGCACGCCGTCCAGCGCCAAGAGATGCTGCACCATCATCTGCACCTGCTCTTTCGCCGCGCGGCCGGTGCCGACCACGGCTTTCTTGATCTGCAGGGCGGTGTATTCGTGCACGTCGAGCGAACTGTCGGCCAGCGCGCACAGCGCCGCGCCGCGCGCCTGTCCGAGCAGCAGGGTGGAAGCGGGATTGGTGTTCAGGAAGACGATTTCCAGCGCGGCCACGTCGGGTTGCGTGTCGCGGGCCACCTGGCGCAGATTGTCCAGGATGACCTTCAGGCGTTCGGACAGCGTCAGCGCCGGCGGGACCACGATGGTCCCGCTGGCCACGTAACGCAGCCGCGAGCCTTCGGCATCGATCACGCCGAAGCCGGTGCGGCGCAGGCCGGGATCGATGCCGAGGACGCGCATCAGTGGCGGAAGTGGCGAGTGCCGGTCAGCACCATGGCGATGCCGTGTTCGTCGGCGGCGGCGATGACTTCGTCATCGCGCACGCTGCCGCCGGGCTGGATCACGCAGGTCGCGCCAGCCGCCACCACGACGTCCAGGCCGTCGCGGAACGGGAAGAACGCGTCGGACGCCACCGCCGAGCCCTTCAGGGTCAGGCCGGCGTTTTCCGCCTTGATGGAGGCGATGCGGGCCGAGTCGATGCGGCTCATCTGGCCGGCGCCGACACCGAGGGTCATGCCGCCGCCCACGAACACGATGGCGTTGGACTTGACGTACTTGGCGACCTTCCAGGCGAACGACAGGTCGTTCATTTCCTGTTCGGTGGGCTGGCGCTTGGTGACGACCTTCAGGGCGTCGCGCGGCACGTTGTAGGCGTCCGGGGTCTGCACCAGCCAGCCGCCGCCCACGCGCTTGATGTCGAAGGCGTTCTGGCCCGTGCCCATCGGCACTTCCAGTACGCGCACGTTCTTCTTGGCGGCCAGGATGGCCAGCGCGGCGCCGTCGTAGGCCGGGGCCAGCAGCACTTCCAGGAATTGCGCGCTGACGGCTTCGGCGGTCGCGGCGTCAACCGGACGGTTGAAGGCGATGATGCCGCCAAAGGCCGACGTCGGGTCCGTCTTGAAGGCTTGCTGGTACGCCCCCAGCGTATCGGCCGCCACGGCCACGCCGCAGGGGTTGGCGTGCTTGACGATGACGCAGGCGGGCGCCTCGAAGCTGCGCGCGCATTCCCACGCCGCGTCGGCGTCGGCGATGTTGTTGTAGGACAGTTCCTTGCCCTGAAGCTGGCGGTAGTTGCCCAGCAGGCCGGCCGGACGCTGCGCGTCCACGTAGAAGGCGGCGCTTTGATGCGGGTTCTCGCCGTAGCGCAAAGCCTGTTCCTGCTTGACCTGCAGCGTCAGCGTGCCGGGCCATTCGTTGCGGGCGGGCACGGCTTCCTGCGTGGGTTCGGCTTCGGTCAGGCTGGTCAGGTAGGCGGCGATGGCGCCGTCGTACGCGGCCGTGTGGGCGTAGACCTTGGCGGCCAGCGCCAGGCGCAGACCGTAAGAGGTCGAGCCGCCCTTGTCCATTTCGGCCAGGACGCGCGAGTAGTCGACCGGGTCGATCACGACCGTCACGCCGCCGGCTTCGGTGCCGTGGTTCTTGGCGGCAGCGCGCAGCATGGCAGGGCCGCCGATGTCGATGTTCTCGACGGCGTCGGCAAACGTGCAGTCGGGCTTGGCGACCGTCTCACGGAACGGGTACAGGTTGACCACCAGCATGTCGATGCGATCGATGCCAGCCGCCTTGATCGTGTCCATGTGCTCGGCGCTGTCGCGGCGGGCCAGCAGGCCGCCGTGGATCTTCGGGTGCAGCGTCTTCACGCGGCCGTCCAGGATCTCGGGCGAGCCGGTGTGGGCGGCCACTTCGGTGACGGTCAGGCCGGAATCGGCAAGCAGCTTGGCGGTGCCGCCGGTCGACAGCAGGCGCACGCCACGCGCGGCCAGGGCGCGGGCAAATTCAACGATGCCGGTCTTGTCGGACACCGAAAGCAGGGCGGTTTCGATTTTCATGATGGGACGGAGTGGGGCGGGGACGCCTTTCTCGTTCTGGTCGGATGGGAAATCTGGAGGGGGCGGCGGCGCCAAGCATGCGCCGCCCGCGCGGGGGAAAGCTAAACCTGGATATTGTGCGCCAGCAACTTCTTGCGCAGGGTATTGCGGGTGATGCCCAGCATCTCGGACGCCCGGGACTGGTTGCCGCCCGACCGCTCCAACGCTACTTCAAGCACCGGGCGCTCCACGCAGCGCATGACCATGTCCCACATATCGTGGGGCTCGGACTCGCCCAAGTCTTCGAAATAGCGCTCCAGGCTGGCGCGCACGCATTCTTCCAGGACATCTTTCTTGCTCATTTGAGTACAGATATTTTTATGTTGGTGTTTAGGCGGTCATGCCGCCAATAGGGCTTCTGCGGCCGGCGCCGGGGTAGGGGCGCCGTCGCGTGAGAGCGTGTCGAACCAGTCCGCCACCGCCCGCCATTGGTCGCGGGTGTTGTCGATCAGGTTCATGCCGGCGCAGAACGAATCCGCGCCTGGCAGGCCGTCCACATACCAGCCTATGTGCTTGCGCGCGGTGCGTACGCCGGTGTGCTCGCCATAGAAACGGTAGTGGTCGTCGAGATGTTCGAGCAGCAGCTCGCGCATTTCCCTATAAGAGGGAGGGGCCAGTGTTTCGCCCGTGCGCAGGTAGTGGTCGATTTCGCGGAAGATCCACGGACGGCCCTGGGCCGCCCGGCCAATCATGACCGCATCGGCGCCAGTGTAATCCAGGACATGCCGGGCTTTGGCGGGCGAGTCGATATCTCCGTTCGCAATGACGGGGATGCCGATTTCGGCCTTGACGGCGCGGATGGTGTCATATTCCGCCTCGCCCGTATAGAGGTCGGCCCGCGTGCGGCCGTGCAGCGTGAGGGCGGCGATGCCGGCGTTTTCGGCCAGCTTGGCGACGCGCAAAGCATTGCGGCTATTGCGATCCCAGCCGGTGCGGGTCTTCAGGGTGACGGGCACGCCCAGCGGGGCGCAGGCGGCGACCACGGCGTCCAGGATGCGGACGATCAGGTCTTCATGGCGCAACAGCGCCGATCCCGACGCCACATTGCACACCTTCTTGACCGGACATCCCATGTTGATGTCGATGATCCGGGCGCCCTTGTTGGCGTTGAAGGCCGCCGCCTCGGCCATCATGGCGGGGTCCGCCCCGGCGATCTGCACGGAAATGGGGGCGATCTCGCCATCGTGGTTCAGGCGGCGCGAGGTCTTGACGCTGTCCCAGAGTTTCGGGTTGCTGGCGGCCATCTCGGACACCGCGTAACCCGCCCCCAGCTTCTTGCAAAGCTGGCGGAAAGGACGATCCGTCACGCCCGCCATGGGCGCGACAAGAACGTTGTTGGGGAGGGTCCACTGGCCTATGCGCATGCTCACATTTTAACCGGCTCGATCGAACCCCCATTTTTGGGGCGCGAGGGCCTGGTAACAAACAGGGAATAAAAGACGACGATCCAGCCCCTAGGCGGGGCCGGATCGGGGGGGTAGGTCAGGCGCGGAAACCCTGCAGCAGGTGCTGCGCGAGCGGGGCGCGCAGCGGGGAGGCAAGGTCCATTCCCAATAGCGCGGCGCCGCAGGCGTGTTCGACGGGCGCGAGGCCGGTGGCGAAGATGCGCGGCATGAAATCGGTGAGCCCGGCGGTGATGAAACGATCCAGATGGCGCGCGCTG
>NZ_DIEJ01000131.1:0-8615 GCF_002418565.1 Achromobacter sp. UBA5777
CCTGCGGCCGCTGCACGCGGCTCAGCCACGCGCCCGCCAGCAGCGTATGGGCAATGGGGTAGGGGCACAGATGGCGCCCCGCCGCCAGCACGACGGGCAGCGCATCGGTCAGGCCCAGGCCGGCGCCGCCATGATCTTCCCGCACCAGCGCGTCGGCGAATCCCGCATCCTCGCAGGCCTGCCACGTGTCGCCCGACGGCTGGCCCCGCTCCACGCGCCGGATGACATCCGGAGTGCAGGTCTGGGCGAAGAGGCGTTCGGCGGCATCGCCAAAAATGTTGTCCATGACGGTCGTCCTTATCGAAGGCCAAGGCCGCGGGCAATGATGCCGCGCAGGATTTCGCGGGTGCCGCCGCGCAGCGAGAACGTCGGCGCGACCTGTTCCAGATAGGCCAGCGTGCGCAGCAGTGGCAGCGGCACGGGGCGGTCGGGGTGCCGGCCCAGCGTATCGCCGATCAGGCGCGGAATGGCCTGTTCAAGTTCGGTGCCCAGATCCTTGACCAGCGACGCCTCGGTGGCGGGGCTCAGGCCCGCCGCCAGCTTGCCGGCCACGGCCAGCGACATCGCGCGCAACACCGCCATCTGCGACAGGATGCTGCCCATCGCTGTCCGGCTGGCGGCATCGGCATCGCTACCGTCATCGCGGCAATGCGCGAGCCAGCACTCCAGGAGGGCGATGCTGGAATACAGGCGTTCGGGGCCGCTGCGCTCGAAGGCCAGTTCCGCATTCACCTGGGCCCAGCCGCCGCCTTCCTCGCCGATCAGCGCCTCGGCGGGCAATTCGACGTTGTCGAAGAAGACTTCCGAAAAGTGCGCGTCGCCCGCCAGGTCTTCGATCGGGCGCACCGTCACGCCGGGCAACGACAGGTCCACAATCACCTGCGACAGCCCCTGATGCCGGTCCTCCGCGATGCCGGACGTGCGAACCAGCGCAATCATGTAGTGCGAACGGTGCGCGTTTGTCGTCCAGATCTTGCTGCCGTTCAACCGCCAGCCGCCCGCCACGGCTTCCGCTCGGGTGCGGATGCTGGCCAGGTCCGAGCCGGAACCGGGCTCGCTCATGCCGATGCAAAAGAACGCCTGCGCGGCGCAGATGCGCGGCAGATAAAAATCCTTTTGCGCTGGCGTGCCGTATTTCAGGATGAGTGGCGCGCTCTGGCGGTCGGCAATCCAGTGCGCCGACACCGGCGCGCCCGCGCCCAGCAATTCTTCGGACAACACGAACCGCGCGAAATGGCCGCGCGCCGCGCCGCCGTATTCGCGCGGCAGCGTCAGGCCCAGCCAGCCGCGCTCGGCGAGCTGCCGGCTGAAGCCCGCGTCAAAACCCATCCATGAACGGGCGCGCTCATCGGGCGCGAGGCCGTCCAGCGCATCGGCCAGGAAGGCGCGCACCTCGGTGCGCAAGGCTTCATCCTCGGGAGGAATGGCAGTGAGTTCCAGCGTGTCGATCATCAGTCGCTCCGGGTCAGGCAAGGGCGCCGCGACAGGCGCCGACGGCCACTATCCGGGAACGCACCGATAGCTGTCCAATATTATTTTGCGGGTTTGCGATATGGGTTTTGTATCGAGTGGCGGGCAGTATGATGGAACGCACTTCATGGACCGCATCGCGCGACCCACACCGCACGAACCACAACGCACCACAAGGAGGAAACACCATGAATGAAGTCATCGTCGCTTCGGCCGTCCGCACCGCCATTGGAGATTTCGGCGGCGCGCTCAAGGATGTGCCCCCCTGCGATCTGGGCGCCACCGTCATCCGGGCCGCGCTGGAACGCGCAGGCGTCTCGGGCGACGAAGTCGGCCATGTCGCTGTTGGTCACGTCATCAACACCGAGCCGCGCGACATGTACCTGTCGCGCGTGGCCGCCATGAATGCCGGCATCTCCAAGGAAACGCCCGCGTTCAACGTCAACCGCCTGTGCGGATCTGGCCTGCAGGCCATCGTGTCCGCCGCGCAAACCATCATGCTGGGCGATGCCGACATCGCCGTGGGCGCCGGCGCCGAAAGCATGAGCCGCGCGCCGTATATCGCCCCGGCCCAGCGCTGGGGCGCGCGCATGGGCGACAGCGTCATGCTGGACATGATGACCGGCGCGCTGTCCGACCCCTTCGGCAAGATGCACATGGGCGTCACGGCGGAAAATGTGGCCGCCAAATTCGGGATCAACCGGCAGGACCAGGACGCCACGGCCGCGGAATCGCACCGCCGCGCGGCCGCGGCGATCGACGCAGGCTACTTCCGCGACCAGATCGTGCCCGTGAAGATCAAGTCGCGCAAAGGCGAGATCGTGTTCGACACCGATGAACACGTGCGCCGCGACGTCACGGCCGACAGCCTGGCGACGCTCAAGCCGGTGTTCCAGAAGGAAAACGGCACGGTCACGGCGGGCAATGCGTCCGGCCTGAACGACGGCGCCGGCGCGCTGGTGCTGATGAACGCGTCTGTCGCGGCCAAGCGCGGCGTCAAGCCGCTGGCGCGTCTGGTGGCCTACGCGCATGCGGGCGTGGACCCCGACATCATGGGCATCGGCCCGGTGCCGGCCACGCAGGCGGCGCTCAAGCGGGCTGGCCTGACGGTCGACCAGCTGGACGTCATCGAGGCCAACGAGGCGTTTGCCGCGCAGGCATGCGCCGTGTCGCGCGAACTGAAGCTGGACGCCGCCAAGGTGAACCCCAACGGCAGCGGCATCGGCCTGGGCCATCCCATCGGCGCAACCGGCGCGATCATCACCACCAAGGCCCTGCATGAACTGCAGCGCGTGGGCGGGCGCTATGCGCTCGTGACCATGTGCATCGGCGGCGGGCAGGGCATCGCCGCGATCTTCGAACGGATCTGATCCGTTCGGTCCGAAAGGCCCGCGAGGTTCTGGCTGCGCCGGATCCTCGCGGGTTTTTTCATGGCGCTGCCTGGCCCAGATAATGTCTTGCCCACGCCTGGCATTCGGCGTGCAGCATTGCCCCCATCTGCACCCGCCGCGGTGCGTCGAGCCGGCTGCTGATCGCCCCAAAACTGAAGGCCACCCAGGTCAGCTCCGACACCGGAAACGCCACGCCCACACCCGACACGCCGGGCGTGATGGTGTCCACGATCTCGGAATATCCCGCATTGCGCGTCTGCCTGACCGCCTTCATCAGCGCGGTGCTGGAGACGCGGATCTGCGCGTAGCTGGCCGCATGCCTTGCGTACAGCGCGGCGATCTCGTCGTCCGGCAGCGCCGCCATCAGCGCCAGGCCGCCCGCGCCCACGCCCAAGAGCCGCCGTTCGCCCTGGTCGATGGTGAATACCTTGACCGGAAATGAGCCGGCCTCGCGCAGCAAACATAGCGCGTAGTCGCCCTGGCGGATCACCAGGAACACGGTGTCGCCAGACAGGCGTGCCAGCTTCTGCGCGAACGGGCGCAGGGCGTCCAGCAAAGGCGTGCGCCGCAAGGCGGCAAACCCCAGTTGCATCGAATCCACGCCCAGCCGATAACGGCGGGTGGCGCGGTCGCGTTCGGCGAACTGTTCTTCCAGCAGGCAACTGAGCAGGCGGTGCGCCGTGGAACGCTCCAGGCCGGTGGCGGCCATGACGCCCTGCAGGTCGATGCCGTCTTCCTGGTGCTGCGCCAGCACGCGCAACAGGCCGAGCGCGCGACGCATGCTCTGCGTGCCGCCGGTGGATCCTAGGTTGTTCATATTGTGGGAAAAATGTTTCGAATATTTTGTATTCTAGGATTTGCAGTGCGTTAATTCAATGCATGGAGATCGCGCTGCATCCGACGGCGCGGCATGACAAGGACGAGGAGACCATGGAATACGCCACCCTGGCCGTCGAACGGCACGACGCGGTATGCCGCATCAGTCTGGCCCGCGAATCCGCGCGCAATGCCCAGAGCCAGCAGATGCTGGATGAACTGGATGACGCCCTCTCGCGCGCCGAGCAGGACGATGCGGTGCGGGTGGTCATCCTGGCCGGCCGCGGCGCGCATTTCTCGGCCGGGCACGACCTGAAGGAAGCCCAGGCCAAGCGCGCCGACTTCACGGTCGAGGAACGCTGGGACTACGAGTCCCGCCGCTATTACGGGTATTGCCTGCGCATCTGGGACTTTCCCAAGCCCACCGTGGCGCAGGTGCAGGGCGCCTGCGTGGCGGGCGGATTCATGATCGCCAACATGTGCGACCTGGTGGTGTGTTCGGACACGGCGTACTTCTCGGACCCGGTTGGACACACCCTGGCCGCGGCCGCCACCGAGGTGCTGATCCATCCCTGGGTCATGGGGCTGCGAAAGGCCAAGGAAATGCTCTACACCGGCGAGAAGGTCGATGCGCAGGAGGCATTGCGCATCGGCATGGTGAACCGGGTGGTGCCGGAAGCGGAACTGGATGCCGCCACGCTGGCGCTGGCCCAGCGCATCGCGCAGGCGCCGCCGTTCGGACTGCGCCTGATCAAGCGGTCGCTGAACCGGACGGCCGACGCGCAGGGCTTTCGCACGGCGCTGTCGGCGCACTTCGACACGCATCAGTTGTCGCACCTGAGCGAGGAATTCCAGGCGGTGCGCGAGCGCGGCCTGGCGCAGGCCATCCAGCGCAACAAGAAAGGCGAAGCGGCATGACGTCCCGCCTTGATCCTCTGCTGAATCCGCGCTCGATCGCCATGATCGGGGCCAGCGCCAACCCGGGCCGCATTGGCGGCATGCCGCTGGAACTGCTGACGCGCTTTGGCTTCCAAGGCGGCATTTACCCGGTGAACCCGAAGTACCAGGAGGTCTTCGGCCTGCGGTGCTGGTCCGACATCGAAGCCGTGCCCGAGCCGGTGGACCTGGCGGTGCTGGCCATCGCCGCGGCCGACGTCACGCCCATGCTGCGGCGCTGCCATGCCAGGGGCATCCCTGCCGCCATCGTGTACGCCGCGGGCTTTGCCGAAGCGGGCGGCGAGGGCGCGCGTTTGCAGGACGAACTGGAGGCCTTCGTGTCGGAAAGCGGCATGGCGGTCGCGGGCCCGAATTGCATGGGATTCGCAAACCTGAACACGCAGGCGCATACCGCCTTCGCATCGGTCTTCAAGACCGCGCCCGCGCAGGAGGGGCCGGGCTCGGTCAGCCTGCTGACCCAAAGCGGCAACGTGTGCGCGGCGGTGTACGCGATCGCGCGCCGGCTGGGCCTGCCGTTTTCGCA
This sequence comes from Achromobacter sp. UBA5777, assembly GCF_002418565.1. NCBI lineage: Bacteria > Pseudomonadati > Pseudomonadota > Betaproteobacteria > Burkholderiales > Alcaligenaceae > Achromobacter > Achromobacter sp. UBA5777. The sequence goes on from NZ_DIEJ01000131.1 coordinate 5,158, forward strand.
CTTCATCAACACGGGCAATGAGGCCTGCCTGGATTTTTCGCAGTACCTGGAATATCTGGCAGCGGACCCGCAGACGGAAATCGTGCTCGGCTACATCGAACAGTTGCGCGATGGCGGCCGCTTCGTGCGCGCGTGCCGCGAACTGGAGCGCCAGGGCAAGCTGCTGATCGCCTTGAAAGCGGGGGCCACCGACAAGGGCGCCCAGGCCGTGCAGTCGCACACGTCGGCGCTGGCCGGCGACCGCCGCGTGTATGCGGCGGCCTTTCGCCAGTTGAACGTCATTGAGGCCACGGATTTCGCGCAGATGGCGCATCTGGCCAGCCTGGCTACGCTGCGCCACCGCACGGCCGGCAAGCGCGTGGCGGTATTGACGATGTCGGGCGCGCTGGGCGCCATCCTGGCCGACAAGTTCATCAGCGCGGGGCTGGATTTGCCAGACCTGCCGCCGGATCTGCAGGACGTGCTGCGCGGCGGCATTCCGGATTACGGCATGGTCGGCAATCCGGTGGACGTGACCGGCAACGTGGTCAACGATCCCGCCTTTGTGCGCACCGTGTTGCACGCACTGGGCACGTCGGACGCCATTGACGCCGTGGTCGTTTATGCGCCCGGCTACATGCTGGACCGCATGGCCGATGCCTTGGCCGAAGCGTCCCGGCAGCATCGGCGGCTGTTCGTCGCCATCGATACGGGCCTCGCGCAAAGCCGTGCCGCGCTGCGCGAGGCGGAAGTCGCGGTGTTCGAGGACCTGGGTCTGGCCGTCGCGGCGCTGGCGCCATATTTGCTGTGGTGTGACGCGCGCACGGCCCGGCGGCAGGCGGCGGCGCCCGCATTGGATATGGCCAGCGCGCCGGCCCTCCCATGCAACGAAGCGGATGCTCGCGCCTACGTGGCCGCGTTCGGTCTGCCCCAGGCTGCCACTGCGGTGGCGCGCAGTGCGGAAGACGCCGTGCGCGATGCGCGCATTGCTGGCTATCCCGTTGCCCTGAAGATCCTGAGCCCCGACATCGCGCACAAGACCGAAGCGGGCGGCGTCGCGCTGAACCTCGCGGACGACGAGGCGGTGCGCGTGGCCTATGCCAATGTGACGCAGGCGGTGGCGCGCGCGCAGCCCGGTGCGCGCATCGACGGCGTCATGGTCCAGAAGATGGAGCGCGGCGTGGCGGAGATCATCGTCGGCGCCACGCGCGATCCGGTCTTCGGCCCCGTGCTGACGGTGGGCCTGGGCGGAGTGCTGACCGAGATCTACCAGGACACGAGCCACCGGCTCTTGCCGGTGGACGAGGACATCGCCTTGCAGATGTTGCAGGAGCTCAAGGCGTTTGCGCTGCTGGACGGCTTTCGGGGCAAGCCCCGGGGCGATCTGGCGGCGGCGTGCAGGAGCATCGTGGCTGTGGGCAACGCCTTGCTTGCCGCGCCTGCGCAGGTAGCGCAAATAGAAGTGAATCCCTTGCTGATCAAAGAGGCGGGACAGGGCGTCGCGGTGCTGGACGCGCTGATCCTGCCCGCAACCCCGTAGCGCGTCTGCGCATCCCTCAGGAGGAGACAAGCATGATCAAGACAATATTGGCCGGCATCGCACTGGCCTGCATCGGCGCCACGAGCGCCGCACAAGCCCAGGACACCTACCCCGCGCGCCCCGTGCGTATCGTGGTGCCGTTCTCGCCCGGCGGCGCGACCGACATCATGAGCCGTCTGCTGGCCGAGAAGTTGAGCGGAAAGCTAGGCCAGCCGGTGATCGTGGAAAACAAGCCGGGCGGCGGCACCCTGATCGCGTCCGATTACGTGTCCCGCGCCGAGCCCGACGGCTACACGCTGCTGATGGCCGCGTCGTCGCTGGGCATCGCGCCCAGCATCTACACCAAGGTCAACTACGATCCGGTCAAGGATTTCGCGCCGATCACGCAGGTGGCGTCGGTGGTGCACGTGCTGGGTGTGCACCCGTCGGTGCCGGCCAAGAACGTCGGCGAGCTGATCGCCTACCTGAAGGCCAATCCGGGCAAGGTGAGCTACGGCTCCGTCGGCACGGGCAGTTCAACCCACCTGGAGGCCGAACTCTTCAACAGCATGGCCGGCGTGCAGATGGCGCACATCCCGTACAAGGGCAGCGCGCCCGCGCTCAACGACCTGGTCGCGGGGCGTCTGCAAGTGATGTTCGATGCCTGGGCCTCGTCGGGCCCCTTCGTCAAGGACGGCAAGCTGCGCGCGCTGGCGGTCACGACGGCCAAGCCCTCGGCGTCATTGCCCGAGCTGCCCACGGTGGATGCGTCCGGCCTGCCGGGCTATTCGGCCATGCCGTGGCTGGGGCTGGTGGCGCCCGCGCGCACGCCGCAGCCTGTGATCGACAAGCTTTATCAGAACCTTGCACAGATCCTGCAGCAGCCCGACGTGAAGAAGCAGTTCGAGGGGCTGGGGCTGGACATCATCGGCAGTGATCCCAAGGCCTTCGGCGCGTTCATCCAGAAAGACGTGGCGACGTGGGCCAAGGTGGCGCGCGACTCGAACATCCGGCTGGAGTAACGCATGACGATGCAGGAAACCGCCGTGCCGGATGGCACGGCGCAGGAAGACGAGGCGTTCCGGCAGACGCTTCGAGACTGGCTTGACGCGGCCTACGCGGAATTTGCACGATCCTGGCCCCGCGGGGCCGACCCGCGCAATCTGGACTACCGGCGCGCCTGGGAAGACACGCTCTGCGCAAACGGCTGGTCCGGTCTGGGCTGGCCGGCGGCATACGGCGGCAAGGCGCTGCCGCTGTCGCGCCAGGCGGTCTTCCATGAAGAGCACGCGCGTTGCGGCGCACCGCTCGGCGTGAACCTGATCGGTCACGGCATCCTGGCGCCCACCTTGTTGCATTTCGGGTCCGAGGCGCAGAAGCAGCGCTTTCTGCCCGGCATCCTGTCGAACCGCGAGGTGTGGTGCCAGGGGTATTCCGAACCGGGCGCCGGTTCAGACCTGGCCTCGGTGCGCACGCGGGCGGAACCGGCGCCGGGCGGCTTCCGCCTGAACGGCCACAAGATCTGGACATCGTTTGCGGACCGGGCGCAGTGGTGCTTCGTGCTCGCGCGCACCGATCCGGATGCGTCCCGGCACAAGGGGCTGAGCTTTTTGCTCGTAGACATGCGCAGTCCCGGCGTGCGGGTCGAACCTATCCGGCAGCTCACGGGCGAAGCTGAATTCTGCGAGGTCTTTTTCGAGGATGTGTTCGTGCCGCAGGAAGCGCTGCTGGGCGGATTGAACCAGGGCTGGCGCATCGCCATGGCGGCCGCAAGCTTCGAGCGCGGCACGTACTTCATTCCGCGCCTCGTGCGTTTCGCGCAGGAACTGCGTCAGGTGCGCGCGCTGGCGATGCAGGCGGACCCGCACGGCCGCGTGCCGGCGTCGTCGGCATCGGTGCGCCACCGTTGGGCGCGGCTGGCGGCCGACAGCCACGTGCTGGCGCTGAAATCCCAGCGCGC
>NZ_DIEJ01000045.1:0-5619 GCF_002418565.1 Achromobacter sp. UBA5777
TGCTGCTGGCGCCGGCCGGCGTGCAGACCGTGTCGATCTTCGTGTGGCGGCAGTTCGAGCAGGGATCTGTGGGCGAAGGCATGGCGATGGCCACAGTGGCCGTTGCCGTCAGCCTGTTGCTGATGCTGGGCGCATCCGGCATCAGCGGCCGGCAACCCCGCTAGCAGGCGGAGCGGCAGGCAAGCGCATCAGAGCTGTCCGGGCACCACCCGGTTGCGCCCCTGCCGCTTTGCTTCATACAGGCCCCGGTCGGCGGCCTGGATCAGTTCGGTGCACGGCTGCCCCTCTCGCGGCACCGCTGTCGCCAATCCGATGCTTACCGTCAGCCACGGGCCAAAGCCCGCGTCGCGCTGGGGAATCTGCATGGCTTCCACGGCGCGGCGCAGCTTTTCGGCCGCCAGCCGCGCGCTGCCGCCCGGCGTGCCCGGCAGCACCAGCGCGAACTCCTCGCCGCCAAATCGCGCCGCCAGGTCGGTGGAGCGGTCGCAACTGGCGAAGATGGTGTTGGCGACACGCTTGAGCGCTTCGTCGCCCGCGATGTGGCCATAGGTGTCGTTGTAGGACTTGAAGTGGTCCACGTCGATCATCAGCATACTGATCTCGCGGCTGTCCCGTCCCGCGCGCTGCCATTCGGCATTCAGGTATTCATCGAAGTAACGCCGGTTGCCCAGACCGGTCAGGCCATCCGAATTGGTCAGCCGGCGCAGCTCCATATTGCTTTCCAACAGCTGCTGCTGGCTCTGGCGCAGCGCCTGGTAGGCTTCGTCGCGCTGCACCAGCGCCATGTACGAACGCGAGTGGTAGCGGATGCGCGCGATCAGCTCGATGGAGTCCGGCAGCTTGACCAGGTAGTCGTTGGCGCCCGCCGCGAAGGCCGCGCTCTTGATGGCAGGATCTTCCTTGGTGGACAACACGATGATGGGGATGTCGCGCGTGACGGGATGGGCGCGGTACTCGCGCACCAGGCTCAGGCCGTCCACGCCGGGCAGCACCAGATCCTGCAGGATGACCGTGGGCCGGGTCTGGATTGCCACGCTCAAGGCCTTGTAGGGATCCGAGCAATAGTGAAAATCGATGTTGCCCTCGGGCACGAGCGCGCGCCGGATCGCTTCTCCAACCATGACCTGGTCGTCGACGAGCAACACCATCGCCCCATGCGAATTGAGATCCGCGGAGACCGTGTCGTCAGGGGATGGGAGCATAGTGAGTCCTTGATGCTAACGATGTCCCGCGGCTCAGGCGAAAGCCTGAATCACGCGCGACGCAATTTGTTCGAGCGGCCGGATTTCCACCGCGGCCTGCATGGCCGCGGCTGCCTTCGGCATGCCATAGACGGCGCTGGTCGCCTGGTCTTGTGCGATGGTCAGGCATCCGCGCTCGCGCAGCGCCTTCAGGCCGCGCGCGCCGTCCTGGCCCATGCCGGTCAGCAGCACGCCGACCGCGACGCCGCGCCAGTGCTGCGCAACGCTATGAAAGAAGACATCGATGGAAGGCCGATACAGGCTTTCGCGGGGGCAATCCGTGTACCGGAGGGTACCATCCTCGAGCAGCGTCAGATGGTCATCCGTGCCAGCGAGCAGAATCTGGCCGGGCAACGGCCGTTCGCCTTCGCGCGCCAGCCTGACCGGCAGCGGCACCTGGTCATTGAGCCAGTCCGCCATGCCCGCCGCAAACGACGCGTCCACGTGCTGCACCAGCACGATGCCGGCCGGAAAATCCAGGGGAATGTCGCGCAGCAATTGGGCCAGTGTCGCCGGGCCGCCGGCCGACGCGCCCACCGCGAGCAGCCGTCGCGTGCTCGCGGGCGCCGCAGGCTTGCTGACCGGCGTCAATGCGGCGCGATTGCCGTAACGGCCGATCAGCCAGCCGATGTTTCGGATCTTGCGCAGCAGCGGCGCCGCCGCCGTGCGCATGTCCGCGGCGCCGACCACCGGCGTGTCCACCGCATCCAGCGCGCCGTGGCCCATGGCGTCAAAGACGCGCGACGTGTGGCCCGCCACGTCGGAGGTGACCACAACGATTGCGCAGGGGGTTTCGGCCATGATGCGGCGCGTGGCCTCGACGCCATCCATGACGGGCATGATGAGGTCCATCAGCACGACATCGGGACGGTCGCGCGCGCATTGCTGGACGGCCTCCAGACCGTCGGACGCCGTCCAGGCGACCTCCAGGCCGGGTTCCAATGTAATGACTCGCCGCAGGACTTCGACGGCGAGGGGCATATCGTTGACGATCCCGATTCTCACGTCCGTGCCTTCCCGATGAGGTCTTCAACGGCGTCGAGCAGCGCATCATCATGGAAGCTGCCCTTGGCCAGATAGTAGTCCGCGCCGGCATCCAGCCCGCGCTGCCTGTCCTCTTCCCGGTCCTTGTACGACACCACCATGACGGGCAGGGTCTGCAGCCTGGGATCCGCCTTGATCCGCGACACCAGCTCGATGCCGTCCATGCGGGGCATGTCGACGTCGGTCACGATCAGATCGAAGTCCTCGCTGCGGAGCATGTTCCAGCCGTCCATGCCGTCCACGGCGACCGCCACATCGAAACCGCGGTTCAGCAGGAGCTTGCGCTCAAGCTCGCGAACCGTCAATGAATCATCCACCACCAGCACGCGCTTGCGGCGGCGCGCGGCCGCGGCGCCCGACCCGCTGTCCACCCGCGACAGCCGTCCGCCCTCGATCAGTTTCTGGACGGACACCAGCATGTCCTCGACATCCAGGATCAGGAGCGGCGTGCCGTCATCCATGAGCGATCCCGCCATCACGTCCTGCACCTTGCCCAGGCGGGGATCCAGCGGCTGCAAGACCAGCGTGCGCTCGCCCACGTAGCGGTCCACGGCAATGCCGTAGAGCCGGTCATGGTCGCCCACCACCACCACGGACAAGGTATCCGTGCCCGGCGCGGCCTCGCCGGCGCGCAGGATCTGCCGCGCCGACACCAAGCCGATCTGCCGGTCCTGGAAGCGGAAGTGCTGCTGGCCCTCCAATTGCTCGATGTCCTGGGCGTCCACTTGCAACGCGTGGCTGACGTAAGCCAGCGGGAACGCGTAGATCTCGTTCTGCACCTCGACCAGCAGGCTACGCACCACCGACAGCGACAGCGGCATCTCCAGCACAAAGCGCGTGCCCCGCCCCTGCTGCTGGTAGACCCGTACTGCGCCGCGCAACTGGCGCACCATGGTCTGGACCACGTCCAGCCCCACGCCGCGCCCGGAGATTTCGGTCACCTCGTCGCGCGTGCTGAAACCCGACAGGAACAGGAATTCCAGCAACTCGGCTTCGCTCAGGCGCGACGCGGTCTCGGCATTGGTGAGCTTGCGTTCGACGACTTCTTCACGCAGGTGGTCCAGCGAAATGCCGGTGCCGTCGTCGGCCAGTTCGACCAGCAGCATGCCCGCAGAATGGCGCGCCGACAGCGTGATCAGGCCCTCGGCCGGCTTGCCCGCGCGTTCGCGGACGTCGGGCGCCTCGATGCCGTGATCCACGGCGTTGCGCAGCAGGTGCATGAGGGGCGCATCCAGCTTTTCGAGGATGTCCCGATCCACCTGCGTGTTTTCGCCCTCGATTTCAAGGCGAACCTGCTTGCCCAGCGAACGCCCCAGATCGCGCACCATGCGCGGCATGCCGCCCACGCCGTCGCCAAAGGGCCGCATGCGGCAGGCGAGCGCGGTGTCATAAAGGCGCCGCGTCAGATGATTCATGCGCCAGCCGAATTCGTCGACTTCGCTGGCGCGCTGCGTCAGTTCACGCTGGCATTGTTCAAGGATGCGCTGGGCGTCGTCCAGTGCGGACTGGCCGCGCGCGTCCAGTTGCTGATCGGCCAGTACGGCGCGCAGGCCGTCCAACGCGTGCGCCGCGCCCGTCTGCATCCGCCGCAGCCGCAGCATGGCCGTGCTGAAAGGACCCACCCATTGCGACTCGACCAGGGTCTCGCTGGACAAGCCGAGCAGGCGGTTCAGCGTGTCGGCGGTGACGCGCAACACCCGCTCGCCCTCGCCCAAGCTGCCGTCCGAACTGCGGCGCGATGGCATTATGGCGGGTGCGGGCGGCTTTGCGGCGGGCGCTGGCGCGGCGGCGGCGGGCTCGTCTTCGATTCGCACGATCGGCGGCAGGTAGTCCGACGGCCGGCCTGTGCGCGGCACGTTGGCCGGCGCCGCGGCGGCCGTACCGGGCGCTTGGGATGCGTTCGGGAGATTGGGCGCGCTGCTCAGCCGCGCCACCAGGTCGCCGATCTCGGCGTCCAATTCCACGCCCGGCGTCGCGACACGCTGCAGCAGGTCGGTGCCCAGCAGCAAGGCATCGATGTCGGCCGCCTGCAAAAGCAGTCGGCCTTCCTGCGCGGCCACCAGGCAGTCTTCCATGGCGTGCGCGATGCGCACCGCCGGATGCAGGTCCACGATGCGCGCCGCGCCCTTGAGCGAATGGGCGGCGCGCATGCAGGCTTCAAGGTGCGGCGCGGACGTCGGGTTCTTTTCCAGGGCAAGCAGCCCGTCGTTCAGCACCTGCACCTGGGTGCGCGTCTCGATCTGGAACAGTTCGAGGAGCGAGGCGTCGCGCATCTGATCGGGATTCAAGCGAGGCTCCGTTCCAATGCCTGCATCAGCAGGGTTTCGTCCAGCACCCCGACGGCGCGGCCGCCGCAGCGCGCCACGCCGCGCGAATATTTCAGGCTTGCGCCCTGCACCGTCGACGGCAGCGGCTCCAACGCTTCCAGGTCCACTTCGTGCATGCCTTCGACCTCGTCCACGGGCAGCACCACGGCGCGGCCCGCGCCGCCGAAAATCAGCATGCGGGCGGTGGCAGGACGCTCGCGCGCCTGCGGCGCCGCGGCATCCAGACCCAGCAGGCGCGGCAGCGACACGCACACCGTCAACGTGCCCCGCGCGTTGGTCACGCCCAGCACCGCCGGATCGCGCCGGTGCGGCAGGCTGATGATGCCGCGCGTACCGGCCACCTCATCCAGCGACCGGGTCGGCAGGCCCATCCATTCGCGGTGCAGCCGGAACACCAGCAGCGACGACAGATTGGCCGAATGCTGCGCAGGCGCGGCCTCGTCGGCCGCTTCCATGGCGGGCGGCAGGCGGTCCAGGATACGCTTGGCCGCCGCGGCATACACCGGACAGTTGCGGCAATGCACGTGCTCGGCAAGCTGCGGGCAGCTTTTGTCGCCGCGTATCCCGATGCGGTTCCAGCAGTCGTCCACGCCGGACAGCGCTTCAATCGCGTCAGTCACGTCGCGCCTCCCCGCGCGCCGCGCGCGCCTGCAGGCGGCGGGCGCCCTCGTGATCGCCATCCGACGCCACCAACGCCGCCAGATGCAGCAACGCCTCGCGGTGGTTCGGGTCCAGATACAACGCCTTGCGGTACGCGGCCTGCGCCTGCCGCGACTGCCCTTCCGCGTCCAGCAGCAGACCTTGCAGATGCAGCGCGTCGGCGCTGGCGCCGTGGATCTCGATGTGCGCCAGGCATTTCGCCATGGCGTCTCGCACCCGGCCCAGATCGGCCAGCGCGGCGATCTCGCGCAGCGACGTCTGCGCGGCATGCCCGGTTGCGGCGGCGGGCGGTGCGGATGGCGTATCGGCAATTGCCGCGTGCGGCACCGGTAGCCGCGGCGCGGGCG
>NZ_DIEJ01000310.1:0-3903 GCF_002418565.1 Achromobacter sp. UBA5777
GCGCGTAGACGGTCTGGTAGCGGTCGTCGTCGCCCTCGTCCGCGGCGTGCGTGATGTACGGCGGCAGCGGCGTGGCGCCGTGGGCGTCCAGCAGGTCGAGCACGGGACCGGGGAAGCGGATGTCGAAGAGTTCGCCCTCGCGGCCCAGCACCGTGGCCTCGAAGGCGTCGGCCAGGCGCAGCACCATGCCGGCGCCGGGCGACTTGCTGGCGCGCACGTGCGCCAGGACGCGGTCGGGTTCGGTGATGCGTTCGACCAGCACCTCGATCTTGCCGCCGGTGATCTTGTGGCCCGGCAGGCGCGCCTTGATGACGCGCGTGTCGTTGAAGACGAGCAGGTCGTTGGGCCGCAAGAGGGAGGTCAGTTCGGCGAACTGGCGGTCATGCAGTTGGCTGGCGGCGTCCAGGTGCAGCAGGCGGCTGCCCGTGCGCTCGGCGGCCGGCGTCTGCGCAATGAGCTCGGGCGGCAGTTCGTAGTCGAAATCGGAAACGGTGAAGGACTGGGTCACGCGGGTATCTGGAGCAATGGGATCGGCCCTGCAAATGGCGAGCCATGCCGGTTGGGCGGGCTTGGGGCAACCGCATATTGTAAAGGGGACGGTTAATAGGGGCGGATCGGCGTCCCGCGCAAATAAAACCGCCGCCAAAGGCCTCGGCGGCCGTCCCGTGCCGCCCGTAACCGGTCCAGGTTTTGTATGCTCTCGGTTTTGCTGGACGAGCAACCAGGTGGGCGAGGCATGACGGGACAAGTGATCAGGCGGGTGGGCGGACTGAAGCAGTGGCTGGCCGGCGGTGTCCTGGCCTTGACTGCGTGCGCTGCCTTTGCGCAGGTTCCCGGGTTGCCGCCCGACGTGGTGAAGGCCTGGAAAGCCAGCAAGCTGCCCGACAGTTCGCTGTCGCTGGTGGTGCAGGAGGTCGGCGGCCCGCGGCTGGTGGCGCTGAACGCCAAAGAGGGCCGCAATCCCGCTTCGGTGATGAAACTGGTCACGACCTGGGCGGCGCTGTCCGAGCTGGGCCCCAACTACGTCTGGCGCACCGAATTCATGACGGCGCCCGGCTCGCGCCCCGACGCCAAGGGCGTGCTGACCGGTCCGCTGTACCTGCGGGCCGGGGGCGACCCGCAATTTCTGATGCAGGATCTGTGGACACTGCTGCGCGAGCTGCGGCTGCGCGGAGTCAAGCAGATCAATGACCTGGTGATCGACCGCAGCATCTTCGGCCAGGTGTCGATCGACCCCGGCGCGTTCGATGGCGCGCCCGACCGGGCCTACAACGCCAGTCCTGACGCGCTGATGGTGGGCTTTGGCGCGCTGCGGCTGCTGTTTACGCCGGACCCCGTCGCCAATAAATGGGTGCCGCTGATCGATCCGCCGTTGCCCGGCCTGAAGATCGAAGGCCAGGTGGAGTGGAGCGACATCCGCTGCCCGGGTCCGCCGGTGGTCACGACCGATCCCGTCATTACCCAGCAGGGCGTGACCATCCGCGTCAACGGCAAGGTGGCGGGCTCCTGCGGGGAGTTCAGCCTGTATCGCCTGGCGCTGTCCCAGCCCGAGTACGCCACCGAGGTCTTCCGCATGCTCTGGAAGGAACTGGGCGGCACGTTCAAGGGACAGGTCCGGTCCGGCATGGTGCCGGCGGACGCGGTGGTGCTGGCCTCGCATGACTCGCCGACGCTGGCCGAAGCCATCCGCCAGATCAACAAGCGCAGCAACAACGTGATGGCGCGAACTCTGCTGCTGACGCTGGGCGCCGAGCGCGGCCGCCGGCCGGCCACCGTTAGCAGCAGCGAAGAGGTTGCCAAGCAACTCCTTGCCAAGCAGGGGCTGGACATGCCCGAGCTGGTCATCGACAACGGCGCCGGCCTGTCGCGCGAGGCCCGTGTATCCGCGGACAGTCTGGCGTCGATGCTGACCGTGGCCTGGAATTCGCCGGTGATGCCGGAATACATTTCGTCCTTTGCCATCGCCGGCGTGGACGGAACGGTGCGCCGCCGCCTGAAGGGCAACGGCACGCTCGGCATGGCGCACCTGAAGACGGGCTCGCTGCGCGACGTGCGCTCGATCGCCGGTTACGTGCTGGGGGCGAGCGGCAAGCGGTATGTGGTTGTCAGCATCGTCAACCACGAACAGGCTGGCGCCGTCCGAGCCTTTGACGACGCCTTGATCTCCTGGCTCGCCGAACAATAGCCAAAACGATTACGATCCTCCCGTGTGCCCACGACCGTGAAAGGCAAGCGCGCCGCGCCTTGCCCGCGGCCGCCTGAGGCCAAAAGAATTCTGACCAACAAATACTCTGGAGAGTTACGCACATGCCCGTGCACGAAATCCGCCATCCGCTGATCCGCCACAAGCTCGGGATCATGCGGCGCGCCGACCTCAGTACCAAGAGCTTCCGTGAACTGTCGCAGGAAGTGGGCGCGTTGCTGACGTATGAAGCGTCCAAGGACCTGCCGCTGGCGCCCGCCACGGTCGAGGGCTGGTGTGGCCAGGTCGAAGTCGAGAAGATCGCCGGCAAGAAAGTCACCGTGGTGCCGATCCTGCGCGCCGGCATCGGCATGCTGGACGGCGTGCTGAGCCTGATTCCGGGCGCCAAGGTCAGCGTGGTGGGCGTGGCCCGCAACGAAGAGACGCTGGAAGCCCACACATATCTGGAACGCCTGGTCGGCGAACTGGACCAGCGCCTGGCGCTGATCGTGGACCCCATGCTGGCGACGGGCGGCTCGATGGTCGCCGCCATCGATCTGCTCAAGCGCGCCGGCTGCAAGGAAATCCGCGCGCTGGTGCTGGTGGCCGCGCCGGTGGGCATCGACGCGGTGCTGGCCAAGCACCCGGACGTGCACATCTACACCGCGTCCATCGACGACGGCCTGAACGAGCACGGCTACATCATGCCGGGCCTGGGCGACGCGGGCGACCGCATCTTCGGCACGCAGCAAAAGGGCTGAAAGCAAAAAGGGCTGAAGACGCGTTTCGGCCGGTTCCCTTCCTGGGATCGGCCGGAACTCGACCGCACAGCGGCCCAGCACCGCGCGCGGTCAGCAGGTCAGTTTTTCACGCCGTAACCGCCGGCTGTCCCAGGTGCTGGCCGAACCAATGCAACTGCGGCGCCAAGCCGGCGACCTCGCCCACGATCAGCAGGGCGGGGGACCGGACGGCATGTTCCCGTGCCAGTTCCGGCAGTTGCGCCAGCGGCCCCGTCACCACACGCTGTTCGGGCCGGCTGCCGTTTTCGATGAGCGCAAACGGTGTCTCCGGCGAACGGCCATGGCGCAAGAGGCGCTGGGTCAGCAAGTCAAGCTGGCCCACTCCCATGTAGAACGCCAACGTCTGTTTTTCGCGCGCCAGCGCGGGCCAATCCAGGTTGTCTTCATCTTCGCGGCAATGCGCGGTGATCAGGCGCACCGATTGCGCGTGCTCACGGTGCGTCAGCGGAATGCCGGCATAGGCCGCACAGGCCAGCGCCGCCGTAATGCCCGGCACCACTTCGTAGCGCACGCCGTGCGCGCGCAGAAATTCCAGTTCCTCGCCGCCGCGGCCAAAAATGAACGCGTCGCCACCCTTGAGCCGCACCACGCGGCGGCCGGCGTGCGCGTATTCGACCAGCGCCGCATGGATGCGCGCCTGCGTCGCGTGATGGTTTTCGCCGGGCAGCTTGCCCACCGACACGCGTTCGGCGTCGCGCCGGGCAAGCGACATGACCTCGTCGCTGACCAGGCGGTCGTAGAGGATGACGTCGGCCTCGTTCAGGGCGCGCAGGGCCTTGAGCGTCAGAAGACCGGGGTCGCCAGGGCCTGCGCCCACCAGCACCACGCTGCCCTCGGCGGGCGCGATGGGCGAGGCCAAGGCATCGGCGAGCGCGGCCTCGGCCTGCGCCGGCTGCTGCTGGCGCAGGAAGCCGGCGACCG
>NZ_DIEJ01000005.1:0-4124 GCF_002418565.1 Achromobacter sp. UBA5777
GATGCAGTATGCGCGGGCTGCCCGCCTGCTCATGCAGCGTGTCGCCGTTCTGCGTCACCACGAACGTGCCCGGCACGCGACCGGCCAGCGCCGCAATGGCGCGGTGCGCCGCGTTGGGCGTGGCCAGCAGCGCGCGGCGCCGCCGTTCCTCGTGCCAGGCCCACACCAGCGACGGATCGTTGCGGTAGCCGGCATCGGTCGCCAGGGCCGCGGCATCGTAGCGCGCCCACAGGCCGCGCATGCCATCGCGGGTTTGTGGCAGGGGGGTGGCGGGGGTCAGGGCCGATCCCGTCNNAGGCGGCTGGCGGGGTTCAGGCCCGATCCCGTCACCACGACGATCAGGCGCGCCGCGCGCAGCGTTTCCACCAGGGAATCAGGGATATCGAGGGAGCGAAGTTTCATGCGAACCGCCCGCCGTTTGAATAGGCCGCGGCGCGGCCAAGGCTGCAGTTAAACGTATCGAACAAACCAGGCATGTCGCTTCCATTTACTGAAACAGCCTGGATTATGAAACTGCATTCGGACAATTCAGGGTTGAATTAATCGGAATGGATTTCAGGGGATTACTTAGGTATTCGCCGGATAATGTCCAATTCCTGTTTTGCTATTCTTGGCCTCCGCAAATTGCGCCCGGCCTATTTACGCACCATGCAAAAAACCGGCGACCGCCTGTTGTTTTCCGCCTCCGACCTGGTCGGTTTCCTGGAGTGTGAGCACCTCACCACGCTGGATCTGCTCAACCTCGAATCGCCGCTGCCGGCCGCGCCAGAGGACGAGCAGCTCGAACTGATCCAGCAGAAGGGACTGGACCACGAGCGCGCGTATCTCGAACGGCTGCGCGCAAGCGGCCGGCACATCGTCGACGTCAGCGATGCGGGCGACGGGCTGGCCGCGCGCCTGGCCCGGACGCGCGAGGCCATGGCCGACGGCGCGGATGTCATCTACCAGGCGGCGTTTCGGCATGGCCAATACATTGGCCATGCCGATTTCCTGCTGAAGACCGAACGCCCTTCACGCCTGGGCGATTACAGCTACGAGGCCAGCGACACCAAGCTGGCGCGGTCGGCGCGCGCCAAGTTCGCGATCCAGCTCTCGTTCTATTCATGGCTGCTGGGCCTGGAACAGGGTGCGGCGCCGCTGCACATGCACGTGGTGCTGGGCAGCGGCCGCGAGGTGGCCCTGCGCGTGGCCGACTATGCCCATTACTTCCGCCAGGTCGTGCGCCGCTTCGAGGCGCACGTCGATCAGCGGGACGCTGCGTCCACGTATCCCGATCCCTGTGAGAAATGCGCCCAGTGCCGCTGGGACCCGCTGTGCAAGGCGCGCCGCGCCGACGACGATCACCTGTCGCTGGTCGCCAACATCACGCGGCAGCAGATCCGCAAGCTGAACGCGCAGGGCATCCGCACGCTGGAACAACTGGGCACGCTGGCGCCCGACGCGGCCGTGGCGCGCCTGGAGCCCGCCATCCTCTCCAAGCTGCGATCGCAGGCGGCGCTGCAGCTGCGCGCCCGTACCGACGGCGGCCGCCATTGGGACCGCATCGCCAAAGACCCGGACGACACCGCGCTGCGCGGCTTTGAACGCATGCCGCAGCCGGACGCGGGCGATATGTTCTTCGACATGGAAGGCGATCCGCTGGAGGAAGGCGGGCTGGAGTATCTGTTTGGCCTGTACGTCATCGACGACGGCCACGAGCGCTTCGTGCCGTTCTGGGCGCATAACCGCGGCGAAGAGAAGCTGGCCTTCGAGGCCTTCATCGATTACGTCGTGGCGCGGCTGCACCGCCATCCCGATGCGCACATCTATCACTATGCGCCCTACGAGGCGACGGCGATCAAGAAGCTGATGTCCGTGCACGCCACGCGCGAGGCGGAGGTCGACAACCTGCTGCGCATGAACAAGCTGGTGGACCTGTACCAGGTCGTGCGCGAAGGCGTGCGCGTGTCCGAACCCGGGTATTCCATCAAGAACATCGAACACTTCTATTTGCCGCAGCGCGAGGGCGGCGTGACCAACGCGGGCGCCAGCATCGTCTACTACGAACGCTGGAAGCGCACCGGCGAGGCGCAATTGCTGCAGGACATCGCCGACTACAACCGCGACGACGTGCTGTCCACGTACAAGCTGCGCGAATGGCTGTGCGCGCTGCGTCCTGACGGCATGCCGTGGGCGAACCGCCGCGACGCGCAGCAGCAGATCGACGCCGCCCGGTTCCAGGTCGGCGAAAAGACCGCCGCCGAACTGCGCCTGGAACCTTACCGCGCCGCGCTGCTTGGTTCCCTGCCCGCCGACGAGCTGGACTGGTCAGCGCGCGACCGCTATCGCGCGCTGGTCTACCAGTTGCTGGATTTTCATCGCCGCGAACAGAAGCCGGAATGGTGGGCCATGTTCGCCCGCATGGAGGCCACCGATGCCGAACTGATGGAAGACAACGAATGCCTGGCCGGACTGGTGCGCGATGACACGGTGGCGCCGGAACCGGTGGCGCAGTCGCTGCGCTACACCTACCGGTTTCCCGCGCAGCAGACCAAACTGCGCACCGGGTCCCCCTGTACGGACGTGTGCGGCGGGCCGGCGATCAGCCGGCTGACGGTGGATCCTGCGGCCGGCGTTGCCACCTTCACCCTGTCGCGCAAGGCGATGCCGCCGCAGCGCCTGTCGCTCGGGCCGGGCAGGCCGGTCAGCATCGACGAACTGGCCAACGCCATGTTCCGCTACGGCGACGCGCTGCTCGCCTCGGACGATGGCGCCAGCACGCCGTTCCGCGCGGTGGATGCGCTGCTCAAGCACGAGCCGCCGCGCATTGACGGCGTACCGCCCGGCACCCCGCTGGCCGACCCGGGCGCAACGCTGCTGGATCAGGTCGTGGACATCGTCGGCCGCATGGACGAGACCACCCTCTTCCTGCAAGGCCCGCCCGGCGCGGGCAAGACCTACACCGGCTCGCGCGTGCTGGTGAACCTGCTGCGCCAGGGCAAGCGCATCGCGGTCACGTCCAACAGCCATCACGCCATCAACAACCTGCTTTCTGGCCTGGAAAAGGCGGCGCGCGAGGCGGGCCTGTCGTTCACCGGCGCCAAGAAGTCGGGCAAGGAGGGCGACGACTCCTGTTTCAACGGCGACTTCATCGAAGACGTCTTTGCCAACGACAAGATCGACCTGGCGCGCCATCAACTGGTGGCCGGCACGGCGTGGCTGTTCAGCCGGGCTGATTTTCAGCAGCAGTTCGATTATCTGTTCGTGGATGAAGCCGGGCAGGTCAGCCTGGCGAATCTGGTCGCGCTGGGCCAATGCGCGCGCAACATCGTGCTGCTGGGCGACCAGATGCAGCTTGGCCAGCCGACCAAGGGCACGCATCCCGGCCGCTCGGGCGAATCCACGCTGGAATATCTCTTGAACGGCCACGCCACCATCGCGGCTGATCGCGGCATCTTTCTGGACACGTCCCATCGCATGCACCCCGCGATCTGCGGCTTCATTTCGGACGCCATCTACGACGGCCGGCTGCGCGCCGCGGAATCGGCCGCGGGCCAGGGCCTGGTGCTGGGTGCGGACGCTGCGGACGCGCTGGCCGCCAGCGGCATCCGGTACGTGCCGGTCGTGCACGAGGGCAACGCGCAGTCCAGCGACGAGGAAGCGCGCGAAGTCGCCGCGCTGTACGCCAGCCTGATGCGGCAGCGCTATCTGGACAAGCACGGGCACGCCGTGCCGATGACGCCCGACGACGTGCTGGTGGTGGCGCCCTACAACGTGCAGGTCAACACGCTGCGGCAAGCGCTGCCCGAGGGTGCGCGAGTAGGCACTGTCGACAAGTTCCAGGGCCAGGAAGCGCAGGTGGTGATCATTTCCATGGCCACCTCCAGTGGCGAAACCATGCCGCGCGACATGGAATTCCTGTTCAGCAGGAACCGCCTGAACGTGGCGGTGTCGCGGGCCAAGGCGCTGGCGATCCTGGTCGCCAGCCCCGCCCTGCTGTCGGTGCGCTGCCAGACGCCGGAACAGATGGCGCTGGTCAACACGCTGTGCTGGGTGGCCGAGGCGGGTCAGCACGTGTAGCGCGGTCGGCGTGACGCCGTCGCAATACGGGGAAGGAGGCGGGCGCGCCGAGCCGGCGGAAAATT
>NZ_DIEJ01000008.1:0-5566 GCF_002418565.1 Achromobacter sp. UBA5777
GAAGAAAGCGACCTACGAAGATCGGAAAAACGCGACCTAAGAAGATCGAAAGAATGCAACCTACGAAGCCGCAGCCTCCCCCTTAACTTCGCCCACAAACCGACAATCCAACTCCAGAGACAACTCATCCATCCCCAGAATATCCACCTCAACCGCAGTCCCGCGTTCAAACTCCGGCATCCCCCCCACTCGAGTCACCAACGGCGCATTCGCAAACCGCACAAGATCATCCCGCAGCACATGCGCCACCGTTCGCGTCACGCCGTTCTGCTTCAGCCAGCGTAGGCACCAGTAGCGTTCCATTGCGCTCTGGAACTCGGCCCAGGCCGCGTATTGCGCGTCGAAGGCGCCGATGATGGCGAACAGGTCTGCGTCGCGCGGCTTGAAGGGGGCGATCAGGCGGGCCGAGACGCCGTGTTCCACCGCGGCGATCAGTTGCCATTGGTTGACCAGGTCGACATAGCGGCGCAGCGGCGACGTGCTCCACGCGTACTGGGGAACGCCGATGGCCTCGTGCGGCAGCGCCTGCGTGCTCATGCGCACGCGGCCGGCTTGCTGCGAGCGGTAGATGCCCGGCACGCCGTGCTGGTTCAAGAGGCCGCCCCACAGGTTGTTGGCCAGGATCATGTATTCGGCCACCATGCGATCCAGCGGCGCGTTGCGCTGGCGCGGGACCAGGCGCACGGGCGTGTCGGGATCGTCGGGGTTGCCGTCCAGGTAGAAGCTGTATTCCACCCGGGAATTGTTTTCCGGCTTGCCGCGGACGTTTTCGCGTTGCGCGGACAGGGCCTGGGCCAGCTTCCAGAGCGGACGCAGCCAGTGGCCGTAGGGGAGGTCGGCGTCCGGGTCGGACAGGCTGGCCTCGGTGACCTGGCTGTCCAGCATGTTGTGGCGCAGGTTTTCGCGCACGACGATGCGTTCCAGGCGGGTTTCCGATTCGATGACTTCGCCGGTTTCGGGATCGGCGGTGACGTACAGCGATAGCGCGGGCACTTCGCGGCCGGCGTCCAGGGAGAACGCCTGGATGACGCTGTCCGGCTGCATCGGGATTTTGTCGCCGGGCATGTAGACGGTGGACAGGCGGGCGCGGGCCAGTTTGTCCAGCTCGCTGTCGCGGGTGACGGACAGGCCGGGCGCGGCGACGTGGACGCCGACGCGCACGCGGCCGTCGGGCAGCATGGAGACGGAGAGCGCGTCGTCGATTTCCGTGGTGGTGACATCGTCCACGGAATAGATTTCGGCGTCGGCCAGCGGCAGTTCGCGGTCGATGGGCGGCAGTTCCACGTCGGGGAAGGCCAGGCCGCGCGGGAAGTTGACGGCCAGGAAGCGGCGCTTGTGCAGCGCGAGTGCGTGCGGCCAGGCGCCCAGTTCCAGCAGCAGGCGGTCAGGCGTCTTGCCCAGCTTGGCGCACGCGGCGTCCAGGGCTTTCCATTGCTGCGAGTTCTTGTCCGGACGGATCAGGAGCGATTCGGCGGCCTGCGCGATGGGTTCGGGCAGGCGGCCCGCGGCCATTTCGTCGACCCATTCCTGCTGCTGTTCGGCCTGGCGCTGCTTCTTTTCCAGCGCGGCCAGCGCGGCGGCCAGGATGTCTGGCGGGGCGGGGCGGTAGCGGCCCTTGCCGCGGCGGTGGAAGTACGCCGGCGCGCCGTGCAGGCGCATCAGCAGCGCGGCTTGCTCGACGGGCGTGGGGGCGTGGCCGAAGTAGTCGGCGGCCAGGGCGGGGGAGTCAAATTCCTCTTGCGGCGCGCATTCCCACAGGAATTGCAGATCGAGCGTCTCGGCCGTGGCGGCCGCCTGGGTCATCAGGGCCGCCGGATCCGGCGAGGCGAAGTTGAACAGGGTATTGGCGCGCTTGATTTTGCTGCGCTTGCCCGACTCCGACTCCACCTGCAGGCTGGCGTCGGTCTCGGACAGGATATTGCCGGCCTTGAAGCTGCCGTCATCTTCGTAAAACACATACATGGTGGGGATCGTCCTGAGCGGCGGCCTCGCGCCGCCTTGCGCAGCTTTGTGGGTGTTGAAAGTTGATATTGATTATCAGGGGCGTACCGGCTTGCCGCCTAGGGCGAATTCAAGCACTTCCGGCATCCATTCCGCGAAATCGGACAGGCCGTGGTCGCTGCCTTGCACGATACGCTGGCGGCAGCCGGCGTATCGGTCGCGCATCTCGCGCCAATCCAGCACTTCGTCGCCGGTCGCGGCCACCAGGAAATACCGGTCGGGCTGCGTGATGCGCGGCGCATGGATGGCGGCCAGTTCGTCCACATATTCGGGCAAAAAAACGAACGGCGCGCCGGAATGATACATGTGGTGCTCGCCGACCTGGGTGGCAAGGTCGCGCGCGGCGTGGACGGCGGGATTCAGCAACACGGCCTTGCAGCCCAGCTGCTCGGCGATCCAGGTGGCGTAGAAACCGCCCAGCGACGAGCCGATGACAGTCAGTTCGCGCGGCGAATCGGCGTCCGCCAGGCGGTCGCGCGCCATGCCCAGCGCCAGGTCGATGGCTTCGCGCGGGCTGGCGGGCAGTTGCGGGCAGGCCCACGCATCGGTCAGGCCACGTCCGGCCATGGCGTCCGCCATCAGGCGGGCCTTGAAAGAATCGGGCGACGATCGGAAACCGTGTAGATAGAGAATCATTGTTTGCTGTTTCCGTGTGCGTTGCGGCAGGCGGCCGGCTGAAGGCTTGAATTCCGGGCGGGCCGGGCCGGCAGAGCGAGCCCGGCATGTCCGGCAGGGCGCGCTTTGCCGGGTTCGGCCAAGCGGGCGGAATCAGCCGCGCGCCTGCAGCGCATCCAGCAGCTTGCCATGGATCCCGCCGAAGCCGCCATTGCTCATCACCAGCACCTGGTCGCCGGGCCGCGCAGCGTTGGCGACGGCGTCGACCAGTGCGCCGATGTCATCGTAACTGGAAGCCCGGCCGCCGAGGGGCGCCAGCACTTCAGCCGGATTCCAGCCCAGCGCGTGCTTGCCCTCGTTGGCGCCAAAGCAGAACACCAGATCGGCGTCGGCCAGCGCCTCGGGCAGCCGGGCGGCCATGGTGCCCAGCTTCATGGTGTTGGAACGCGGCTCCAGCACGGCCAGGATTCGCGCCGAGCCGACCTGGCGGCGCAGACCTTCCAGCGTGGTGGCGATGGCGGTGGGGTGGTGAGCAAAGTCGTCGTAGACCTTGATGCCGTTGACCGTGCCGCGCAGCTCCATGCGGCGCTTGACACCGCCGAAGCGGGTGAGGGCGTCGATGCCCTGTTCTGCGGGCACGCCAACGTGTTCAGCGGCAGCCAGGGCGGCCAGCGCATTCATGCGGTTGTGTTCGCCGGTGAGCGACCAGCGGACGGTGCCGGCGCGGACGCCGGCACGCGTGACGTCGAACGCGCCGTCGGCATCCGGGGGCGAGGCCTGCCACTGCCCATCCGGGCCGAACGTGACGGTATCCGACCAGCATCCCCGCGCAATCACGCGGTCCAGCGCATCCGATTGCGTCGGTCGGACGATACGGCCCGAACCGGGAATCGTGCGAACCAGATGGTGGAACTGCGTTTCGATCGCCGTCAGATCCGGGAAGATGTCGGCGTGATCGTATTCCAGGTTGTTCAGAATCGCGGTGCGGGGGCGGTAGTGAACGAACTTGGAGCGCTTGTCGAAGAATGCCGTGTCGTATTCGTCCGCCTCGATGACGAAGGGGCGGCGTGCCGGGTCGTAGCGGGCGGACACATGCAGGTCCTGCGCTACGCCGCCGATCAGGAAATTCGGGGCCATGCCTGCGGCTTCCAGCACCCACGCCAGCATCGAGCTAGTAGTGGTCTTGCCGTGCGTGCCGGCCACAGCCAACACGTGCGCGCCGGGCAGGATGTTGTCGCCAAGCCATTGCGGACCGGACACGTAGCGCGCCCCGGATTCCAGAATGGCTTCCATCAGCGGATTGCCGCGGCTGACCACGTTGCCGATGACATACAGGTCCGGCTTGAGCGCCAGTTGCTCCGCGCCAAAGCCTTCGATCAGTTCGATACCCTGTTCGGAAAGCTGGGTGCTCATCGGCGGGTACACTCCCGCGTCGCAACCCGTGACTTTGTGGCCGGCGGCGCGCGCGATCAGCGCCAGTCCGCCCATGAAGGTGCCGCAGATGCCAAGAATGTGCAGGTGCATTGATAAATCTCCTGCCCCGCATTGTATATATAGCGGCCCGACAAGCCGGCGCCTCGCGCCTGCGGCGTAAAACGGCCGCAACGGTTATCATCGCGCCATGAATCGACGCCTACTTCTTTCCGCCGCCGTGGCGGTGGCCGCGACTGTCGCGGGCGGCTACACGCTGATGGGCCGCAAGCCCAAGAACGATGCCGCGCCGGCTGACGCGGGCGATCCGGTCGCGGGACTCATGCAGATGCAGCTTCCGGATCTGAACGGCGCCTCGCATTCGCTGGCCGGCTGGAAGGGCCAGCCCATCGTGGTCAATTTCTGGGCAACGTGGTGCGCGCCGTGCGTCAAAGAGATGCCCGCGCTCGACGCCCTGCAGAAAAAATACCCGCAAGTGCGCTTTGTTGGCATCGGCGTTGATTCTGCCGTCAACATGCAGAAGTTTGTCGAGAAAGTACAGGTTTCCTACCCGCTGTGGGTCATCGGCGCCGGTGCCATCGACACGCTGCGCAAGCTGGGTAACCCCAGTGGCGGGCTGCCTTTTACTATCGTTTTCAATGCAGATGGCAGCATTAACCGGAAGATATTGGGCGAAGTGCAGCCCGACGATCTGGATCGCACGCTTGCCGGTTTGAAGGCGTAAGTCTGTTGGACAAATAGTAGGAATTGGCGTAAAAAGCTGGTTTATCGGCTGTTTTGCCAACAATTGGCAATCCACAATTTGGCACGCGCATGGCGCAAAACATACTGGTATTGCATGGCCCGAACCTGAACCTGCTTGGCACCCGGGAACCTCATATCTACGGCAGTCTTACCCTTGCCCAGATCAATGAGCGTCTCGAGCTGCTCGCAGGCGAACTGGGCGCCACGCTGACTGCGTGGCAAAGCAATCACGAAGGTGCGCTGGTTGACCGCATTCAGGCGGCACGGCAGGACGGCACGGACTTCATCATCATCAACGCAGCGGCATACACGCACACCAGTGTCGCGATTCGCGACGCGCTGGCCGGGGTCGCGATCCCATTTATTGAAGTACATTTGTCCAATCTGTATAAGCGAGAGCCGTTCAGGCATCACTCTTATCTGTCCGACTTGGCGCAGGGCCTGATCAGCGGCCTGGGCGCGGACGGCTACGAGGCCGCGCTGCGTTACGCAGTGCGGCACTGATCTCGCATCAATTCAACGCTTTTACATCTTATACGGCGCGAACCCCGACGCTGGGACGACGCCGACACTATCTCGGGAAGCAGCTTCTATGGATCTTCGAAAACTCAAAACCCTGATCGACCTGGTGGCTGAATCGGGCATCGCCGAGCTGGAAATCACCGAAGGCGAAGGCAAGGTCAGAATCGTCAAGTTCTCGCAGACGCTGCAGCCGGTGGCCTACCACCAGCCCGAAGCCGGCGTGCCCGCCGCGCCCGTCGCCGCCGCCGCGCCC
>NZ_DIEJ01000283.1:0-348 GCF_002418565.1 Achromobacter sp. UBA5777
CAGGCGGTCGGTGCTGAAGTGGATGGTCTGCAATTCCGGCGCATCCACCGGACCCGCGACGATGCCCAGGTCGGTGGTGCCATCCAGCACGCCGCGCACGATGTCGCGCGTCAGGCGTTCCTGCAGATCCACCGTGACGCCCGGATGGCCCGACAGGAATTGCGCCAGGATGTCCGGCATGAATTCCGTGACGGCCGTGGTGTTGGCAAAGATGCGGATGTGGCCGGCGTCGCCATCGGCCTGTTCCTGGAAGTCGTGTTTGAGGTGATCCACCTGCCGCATGATGACGCGTGCGTGCTGCAGCAGTTTCTGTCCTGCAGGCGTGATTTCCACGCCGCGGCTGTCGCG
>NZ_DIEJ01000283.1:434-5019 GCF_002418565.1 Achromobacter sp. UBA5777
TGGCCGATTCAGGCGCAGCAAACCCCGCCTTGAGGAAAAACGAATTCACACGCCCGACGGCTTGCGGGCATGCTTCAGGCTGTAAAAACACCACCAGAGGAACTCGGCATGACATCTACAGATCCGGCCGCGTGGATCGGCAGCGGCGAACGCAAATCGGACGCCATGGATCCCGGCCACGCCGCCCGTATCGCCGCCACCCTGGGCGGACCGGTGCCGGCCGAGGGCGATGACCTGCCGCCGCTATGGCAATGGGCATTCTTCATTTCCACGGTCGGCATGGACGGGTTGGGGACGGATGGGCACCCGTCACGCGGCGGGTTCCTGCCACCCGCGCAGGACCGCAACCGCATGTGGGCGGGCAGCCGGGTCGAATTCCGCCAGCCGCTCAAGGTCGGCGTGCCTGCCGAGCGCGTGTCCACCGTGGCCGAGGTCAAGGAAAAGACCGGCCGGACCGGCTCCCTGCTGTTTGTGACCGTGCGGCATGAATACCGGCAGTCGGGCGAAGTGGCCATCCTGGAAGAACAGGACATCGTGTACCGCCAGCCCACGCCGCCCAAACTGACGGGCAGCGAGCCGGCGCCGCAGGCGCAATGGCGCGACACCGTCGATCCCACGTCGGTGCTGCTGTTCCGCTATTCGGCCGTCACGTTCAACGGCCATCGCATCCACTACGACCATCCCTATGTCACCGGCGTCGAAGGCTATCCCGGCCTGGTCGTCCACGGCCCGCTCATCGCCACCGAGATGGTTGCCGCCTTTGTGCGGGCGCATCCCAAGGCCCGCCTCACACATCTTGCCTACCGCGGCTTGCGCCCGCTGATTTCCCCCGCGCCCTTCCAGGTCGCCGGCTGCCTGTCCGAGCCGGGCGTCGCCCAGCTTTGGGCCGAGCAGGACGGCACGCTGGCCCATCAAGCCGAATTGAGGTTCACCGAATGAACATGCAGGCCTCCCGCCCGCTGGACGGTATCACCGTCGTCAGCCTGGAACACGCCATCGCCGCACCTTTCTGCACCCGCCAGCTGGCGGACATGGGCGCGCGCGTCATCAAGATCGAACGCCCCGGGACCGGCGACTTCGCCCGCGGCTACGACGAGCGCGTGCGAGGGCTGTCCTCGCACTTCGTCTGGACCAACCGCTCCAAGGAAAGCCTGACGCTGGACCTCAAGCGCGACGAAGCCGGCGGCATCATGGACCGTCTGCTGGAATCGGCCGACGTGCTGGTGCAGAATCTGGCGCCTGGCGCCGCGGCGCGCCTGGGCCTGTCGTTCGAAGCCCTGCACCAGAAATACCCGCGCCTCATCGTCTGCGACATCTCGGGCTACGGCGAGGGCGGTCCCTATCAGGACAAGAAGGCCTACGACCTCCTCATCCAGAGCGAAAGCGGCTTCCTGTCGGTCACCGGCACGAAGGACGATCCGGTCAAGGCAGGATGTTCCATCGCGGACATCGCCGCGGGCATGTACGCCTATTCGGCCATCCTGAACGCGCTGCTGTTGCGCCAGCGCACGGGCCTGGGCAGCCGCCTGGACGTGTCCATGCTGGAAAGCATGGTCGAGTGGATGGGGTTCCCCATGTACTACGCCTTCGACGGCGCGGCGCCGCCCGTGCGCGCGGGTGCGGCGCATGCGTCCATCTATCCTTACGGCCCATTCCCCGTGGGCGGCGGTTCGACCATCATGCTGGGCCTGCAGAACGAACGCGAATGGCGCGTCTTCTGCGCGCAGGTGCTGCGCCAGGCCGAGTTGGCCGAAGATCCGCGTTTCATCTCCAATTCGCTGCGCACCGCCAACCGCGACGCGCTGCGCGCGCTGATCGTGGCCGCGTTTGCCGACCTGTCCATCGAGCAGGTGACGCAACGCCTGGAAGACGCGCAGATCGCCAATGCGCGCGTCAACGACATGGCCGGCGTGTGGGCGCATCCGCAATTGCAGGCGCGCCAGCGCTGGAGCGAGGTCGACAGCCCCGCCGGCATGCTGCCGGCGCTGCTGCCGCCCGCCACCAGCAACGCCTTCACGGCGCACATGGGGGCGGTGCCCGCAGTGGGCCAAAACACCGATGCGGTGCTAGCATCTCTGGGATACGCGCCAGATCAGGTGGCGCAGTTCCATGCCTCGGAGGTCGTGTGACACATCCCGTCGTTCGTAGCGCCCTGTTTGTGCCGGCCTCGCGGCCCGAACGCATCCCCAAAGCGCTGGCTGCGGGCGCTGACGCCGTCATCGTCGACCTGGAAGACGCCGTGGAGCATCTGGCCAAGGCGTCGGCCCGCGAAGCCCTGTGCGATTTCCTGGGCTTGAATCGCGAGGCCCGGCTCTGGGTGCGCATCAACGACGCCTCCACCTCCTGGCACGACGACGATCTGAAGGCCTGCCGCGGCAGGGCCGGCGTGGGGGGCATTTTGCTGCCCAAGGCCGAAAGCATGATGCAGGTGCGGCACGCTGCCCAGACCGGCTGTCCCGTGATTCCCATTCTTGAAACCGCGCAGGGCATCCTCAATGCCGGCGAGATCGCCGCTACGCCCGGCGTCGCGCGGCTGGCGTTTGGCAGCCTGGATTACGGCCTGGACCTGGGCCTGACGCCCGACACGCCGGGTTCGGAAACCGTGCTGGACCACGCCCGGGTGCAGGTGCTGCTGCATACCCGTGCCGCGGGCCTGGCGCCTGCGTTGGATGGCGTCTTTCCCGGTGTGCAGGATCAGGCCGGGCTGGCTGCGGCAGCCGGCCGTGCGCAGCAGATGGGTTTTGGCGGCATGCTGTGCATCCATCCCACGCAAGTTCCCGTCATCCACGCCGCCTTCGTGCCGGCCCAGCATGAGCTCGACTGGGCGCGGCGGGTCATCGCCGCGCACCGCGACACGGCCGCGGGCACGTTCATGCTGGATGGCAAGATGGTCGACGCACCTGTCATCGCACGAGCGCGGCTGGTGCTGGCGCAGGCGGGCGAATCCGCGCGCGGCTGAATCCCGCGCCGGCGCCTCGTCCAGACCCTGCGCCGAGGCGCCCCGCGCATACAACCTGACAAGGCGGGCCCATGGGCGAGGCGCTCTTCATCGGACATACCTACATCGACGTCACCGTGCTGGCCGACGAATGGCCCACGGGCGACCAGAAAAGCGTGGCGCGCGACTACGCGGTCTCGTTCGGCGGCAATGCGGTGACGGCGGCGTTTGCCTGCGCGCGGCTGGGATTGCCGCCCGATCTGATCTGCTCGCTGGCGCCCGACTGGCTGGGCCACATGTACTCGGACATGGCGGCTGCGCACGGCGTCACGCTGCACGCGCGCCAGGTGCGGCGCTCCTCGCTGTCGTTCATCATGCCCAACCATGGCAAGCGCGCCATCGTCCGCGCGCGTGACGCAGGCTATCTGAACGACTTTCCCCGGCTGGATATCGGCGGCTACCGCGCCCTGCATCTGGACGGCCATCAGCCCGACGCCGCGCTGCACTACGCGCGCGCCTGCCGTCAGGCCGGCGTGCTGACGTCGCTGGACGGCGGTGGCATGCGCGAGAACACCGACGAACTGCTGCGCTACATCGACGTGGCGGTCTGCGCCGAACGCATGTGCGAGCAGCTTGACCTGTCGCCCGAAGGGCTGCTGGATCTGCTCAAGGCGCGCGGCTGCCGCATCGGTGCGGTGACGCTCGGCGAGCGCGGCATGCTGTGGTACGACGAGACGGGGCGCGTCGACACGCTGCCGTCGCTGGACGTGCCGGCTGCGCGCATCATCGACACGTCGGGCGCGGGCGACGTGTTTCACGGCGCTTATGTGTGGTCCTACCTGACGCGGCCGGAACAGCCCTGGATCGAGCACTTCACGTTTGCGCGGGCGGCCTCCGCGCACAAGATCCAGCATCTGGGGAACGAGGCGGGGCTGCCGGGCGTGGAAGACGTCGAGCGGGCGATGATGGCGTTTACGCCGAAGGCGTGATGCCGGAGCACGCAGCGCGTGTGCCGCGTGATTGAACGGGCGCGTACCGGGCCGCAGGGTTGAAAAGCGCGTGGCGCCGCACAAATCGGCCAGGGGCGCATGGCGCCGCGCGGCTGATAACGCGCTCAGGGCGCGATGCGTTCGATCGGCTGGTCGTGGATCGCCCCGATCCACGCGTCAAGCGGCTGACCTTGCACGGACAGGCCGGGCGCAAGATCGCGCAGCGGCAGCAGCACGAAGGCGCGCAGATGCAGGCGGGGATGCGGCAGGATCAGCCGCGCGTCGTCCAGCCGCGCATCGCCGTGCAGCAGCAGATCCAGATCGAGGGTGCGGGGGGCATTGCGGAAGGGGCGCAGGCGGCCGTGTTCGTTTTCGAGCGCCTGCAGGACGTCCAGCAATGCCAGCGGCGCCAGGACGGTGTCCACGGCCGCCACGGCGTTGATGAAGTCGGGGCCGGTGGCGTCCACCGGCGCGCTGCGGTAGAACGGCGAGGCCGTTACCCCGGTGATGCCGGGGGTGGCCTGCAACTGCGCCAGGACCTGGCGCAGGGTGGCCGCGCTGTCGCCCAGGTTGGCGCCCAGGCCGATGTAGGCGCGCACGGACGGCTGCGGCATGGGGTTACTCGCTGGCGGGCGCGCTGCGCGGTCCGCTGCGGCGC
>NZ_DIEJ01000112.1:0-10912 GCF_002418565.1 Achromobacter sp. UBA5777
GGCGCCTGCACCAGCGCGTGGCCGCCGGCGGCATGGATGGCGGCCAGGCCTTCGGCCCCATCCTCATTCGCCCCGGACAGCAGCACGCCAAGCAGCCGCTCGCCATAGCAATCGGCGGCGGACTGGAACAGCACGTCGATGGACGGCCGTGAAAAATGCACCGGCGGGTCGATCGACAGCGCCAGGCGCGGCCCCCGGTCCACCAGCAGGTGGTAGCCAGGCGGCCCGAAATACACGTGCCCAGGCTGTATCGGTTGCTGGTCCTGCGCTTCCTGCACGGGCAAGGCGCAGCGATAGCTGAAGATGTCGCTCAGCAGGCTACGGCGGTCGGACGGCAGGTGCAGGAGTACGATCACGCTCGCCTGAAGGCCGGCGGGAAGCGCCGGCAGCAGAACGCTCAAGGCGTCGATAGCGCCCGACGAGCCGCCGATGACGATCGCGTCCCAGGCGTCCGAAGCGTCCACGGACAGATCCGGCCCGCGCGTGGTCACAGCTCGGCCCTTTTACGGTAGATGCGGTCGGCCATCACGAATTCGTCAAAGCCGTCGGCCTGCGCCGTGAACCGCACCGACTCCTTGGACCCCAGGCCCAGGAAACCGCGATGGACCAGCGCATCGTGAAAGAGGCCCAGCGCCCGGTCCTGCAGATCGCGCTCGAAGTAGATGAGCACGTTGCGGCACGACACCAGATGCACTTCCGCAAACACGCTGTCGGTCGACAGGCTGTGATCGGAGAACACCATGTGCTCGCGAAGCGTCTTGTCGAACACCACGCGGCCGTACCGCGCGGTGTAGTAGTGCGACAGCGAGTTGCGCCCGCCCGCCTGCGCATGGTTGGCCGTGAAGGCCGCAGCGCGCTCCAGGTCGAACACGCCCTGCTCGGCCGCGCGCAGTGCGTGCGGATTGATGTCGGTGGCGTAGATCAGCGCGCGGTCCAGCAGCCCTTCCTCGTGCAGCAGGATGGCCAGCGAATAGACTTCCTCGCCCGTGCTGCACCCGGCCACCCACACCTTGATCGAGGGATAGGTGCGCAGGATCGGCACCACCTCGTTGCGCAGCGCCAGAAAATAGCTGGGGTCGCGGAACATGTCGCTGACCTGCACCGTCAGGTACTGCAACAGATTGGTAAAAACCGCGGGCTCGTGCAGCACGCGGTCCTGTAGCTGCGACAGCGTCTTGCAGTCGAACTCGCCCAGCGCGGTGCGCAGGCGGCGTTTCAGCGAAGCCTGCGCATACTCCCGGAAGTCGTAGTGGTAGCGGTGATAGATCGCATCGAGCAGCAACCGCTGCTCGATGTCTTCGATGTTCGCCTTGTTCTGATTGGGCATGGGCGTGATCGCTGTGTCGTGGCCGGGTCAGGCTTACTTGCGCATCCAGACGCGCACCAGCGACAGCAGGCGCTCGACATCCAGCGGCTTGGCGATGTAGTCGTTGGCGCCGGCGGCCAGGCATTTCTCCTGGTCGTCCTTCATGGCCTTGGCCGTCAGGGCAATGATGGGCAAGCGGCGCCACTCGGGCCGTGCGCGGATCTCGCGCATGGCCGTGTAGCCGTCCATCTCCGGCATCNNGATGTCCATCAGCACCAGGTCCACCGCACGGTGGCCGTTGACGCCGGCCCGGCCCAGGGCATCGAGCGCCTCGCGACCGTTGCGCGCAATCTCGACGTGCAGGCCGGTGGGTTCCAGGATGCTGGACAGCGCAAACACGTTGCGCACGTCGTCTTCCACCACCAGCACCGTGCGGCCCTCCAGTGTCGTGTCGCGGCTGCGCGCCAGTTCCAGCATCTGGCGCTGCTGCGGCGGGAGTTCAGCTTCCACCTGGTGCAGGAACAGCGTCACTTCGTCCAGCAGGCGTTCGGGCGAACGCGCATCCTTGATGATGATCGACTTGGAGAAGCGGCGAAGCTGCTGCTCTTCGTCGCGCGACAGCGCGCGACCGGTGTACACGATCACGGGCGGGAACGACACGCTTTCCTGATCGGCCATTTCGCGCAGGAGTTCGTAGCCGCTCATGTCGGGCAGGTTCAGGTCCATCACCACGCAGTCATAGGTGGTGTCGCGCAGCAGCGCCAGCGCGTCGCCGGCATTGGCCGCCAGCACGATCTCGACGTCGTCGCGCGCCAGCAGTTCGCGCACGCTGTCGCGTTGGCGGTCGTCGTCCTCGACGACCAGCACGCGCCGCACGTTCTGCGTGAACTTCGCTTCCAGGCGATGCAGCGCGTGAACCAGTTCCTCGCGCTTGACCGGCTTGAGCGCGTAGCCCACCGCGCCCCGCACCAGCGCCTCTTGTGCGTAATCGGCCACCGACACGATGTGCACCGGGATGTGCCGGGTGTTCGGATTGCGCTTGAGCTGATCCAGCACGCCCAGGCCGGAAAAGTCGGGCAGGTTGACGTCCAGCACGATGGCGTCGGGGCGCCGCTGCGCCGCCAGCGCCAGGCCGTCCGTCGCGGTGTGCGCAGCCAGGCAGCCAAAGCCCATCTCGTGCGCCAGATCGGCCAGGATGCCCGCAAAGCGTTCGTCGTCTTCGATGACGAGGATGGTTCGGGCAAAGGTCTCGCCCGGCTCCTGCTCAGTTGGCTCGGCTGACTGGGCCAGCGCGGCGGGTTCGGCAGGCTCGGTGCGCGCCACGGGCGGGGCAGCGATGACGCCCGCCGGGCCTGCCAGCGTCGTAGGCGCGTCGGCGCCCTCGCGCGGCGCCGGGGCGGTCGACACGACCAGCATATTCATCGGCAGCAGCAGCGTGAACACGCTGCCCTGCCCCGGCGTGCTGACCAGCGACAGCGAGCCGCCCAGCAGCTTGGCCAGATCCCGCGAAATCGACAGGCCCAGCCCGGTGCCGCCATGCTTGCGGTGCGTGCTGCCGTCGGCCTGGCGGAATGCCTCGAAAATCAGTTCGTGCTGGTCGGGAGCCACGCCAATACCGGTGTCGTGCACCGCAAACGACAGCATGCGCCCCGGCGCCCGCGTCACGCGCAGCGCGACGAACCCCTGCTCGGTGAACTTGATGGCGTTGGAAAGCAGGTTCTTGAGCACCTGGCCCAGCCGCTGCGGATCAGTCCGCAGGGTGTCCGGCACGTCGCGCGCGATATCCAGCTCCAGCGCCAGGCCCTTTTCCTGGGCCAGCGGCCGCAGCGGTTCCAGCAGCCGCTGCAGCGCCGGGGTGACGGCCAGGTCTTCGATCTCGACCGTCGCCTGTCCCGCCTCGATCTTGGCCAGGTCCAGGATGTCGTTGATCAGCGCCAGCAGATCGCGCCCCGCCGCGTTGATGGTCTGCGCGTACTTCACCTGTTCGGCCGTCAGGTTGCCCGTCTTGTTGTCGGACAGCAGCTTGGCCAGGATCAACGTGGAATTGAGCGGCGTGCGCAGCTCGTGGCTCATGTTGGCCAGGAACTCGCTCTTGTATTGGCTGGCCTGCGTCAGCAGGCGGGCCTTGTCGGTCAGCGCGCTTTGCACCCGCAGCAACTGTTCGGTCTGCGATTCCAGATTGAGGTTGGTCTGCTCCAGCTCGGTCTGCTGCAGTTCCATGCGCGCCTGCGATTCCTGCAGGATGCGGCTCTGCTGCTCCAGTTCCTCGTTGCTGACGCGCAGCTCTTCCTGCTGGGTCTGCAGCTCTTCGGACTGGCGCTGCGTTTCCGCCAGCAGCGATTCCAGCCGCGACCGGTCCATGCCGGCACGGATGGCGGACGCCAGCATTTCGGACGCGCCTTCCAGCAGGCTGCGTTCGCCCTCGCTGACCGGATGATTGAAGCCCAGCTCGATCACCGCGTACACGCGCTCGTATTGCATGGCGGGCGCGACCACCAGTTCGACCGGATTCGAGCGGCCCGTGGCGGACGAGACTTCGAGGTGGCCGGCGGGCACGTTGCGCACGTGCAGCAGCTTGCGCGATACGGCCGCCTGGCCGACCAGGCCCTGCGCCGTGGAAATCTTCTGGGGCAGCCTTTCCGGCGGCACCGCGTAGCCGCCGAACAGCTCGAGGTCGTCACCGTTGACCACATAACCCGCTCCGACGCTGGCGTTCAGGTATTCGGCCAGATAGTCCAGGGCGCGCCTGCCGATCTCGTCCAGGCGCTGGTCGCCCCGCAGCCGCATGCTCAGGCCCGACAGGCCCGTCGTCACCCAGGCCTGGCGCGCCTTGACGCGATACTCGCGGATGGTCATGAGCGCCGAGGCAAAGATCAAGACCAGGAGCACCAGGGCGCCGCCCCAGGAATAGTAGGTGGAGGTCGTGGCCGCATCGCTCCAGGCGTCGCGCTCCTGCTCAACGCGGCGCATCTGTGACGTATACAGGTCGCCGACGAGATCGCGCAGCCGGTCCATCGCCTCCTTGCCCGAATCGGTCCGCACCACCGCCAGGGCGCCTTCGACGTCGCCCGCTCGGCGCATCTCGATGGTGTTGTTCAACTCGGTAAGCTTTTGCTTCGTAATGCCCGCGATGTCATTGGCAATCCGGCGCTGCGTCGCGTCCTGTTGCGAGAACTCCTGCACGACGGTCAAGCGCTGCTCGATGAGCGGCACCGAGCGCACATACGGTTCCAGATAGGCCGGGTCGCCCGTCAGCAGGTAACCCCTTTGGCCGATCTCGGCGTCTTTCAGGGCCGAATTGAACAGGCTGAGCTGACGCAGCGACTCGGTCGCGCGGTCCATGGACTGGACGGCACGCACGCGGGTGTCCGCCGAGCGTACGTTGACGAAGGCGATGACCAGCGTGGCCACCGCGGCCAGGATGAATCCGGCCATCAAAGTGCGGGGAAAGGCCAGGCGACTGGCCGGCTGCGGCGATTTCAGCATGAGATCGATTACCAATTCAGGGAAAGCGCGCGGATTGCGCTAAGGCAGAGTGCGAAGAATTATAGGGACGGTATGCCTGCAGTCCATCCTGCGCACTGGCGAACTATACAGGTATGCGCGCAGTTGGGTTGCGTATGGATACAACTACTACACCAACGCGGCCCTGCCATGCCCTAGGATTCGGCTTCCCGATCTGCCGGCCGCCTTTCCGTGCGCCTGCCGCCTTTGCTGGCACGCCCTCAACCCACCCCGCCTGAACCCGGGGACAGCCGGCCGCGCAGACAACCGAATTCCTGCCCACCGTGGCACCGAAAAAAATGACGAAGATTCTTTTGGTGGACGATCAACCCACGTTGGTCGCCCTGATGAGCGAGTTCCTGAGCAGCGAAGGCTATGACGTCACGACGCATACCGACGGCCTGACCGCGCTGCAGCAGATGATCGCCCTGCGCCCCGACCTGGTCATCACCGATCTGTCCATGCCCGGCATGGACGGCGCCGCCCTCCTGACCGCCATGCGGGATAACGCCTATCTGCATGAAACGCCGGTGCTGGTGCTGAGCGGCCGTCCGGAACACGAGATCCTGGAAGCGTGCGCGGGCCGTGCGATGCTGATGCGCAAACCGGCTAGCCCGGATGACGTGCTGAAAGCGGTGCGCGGCCTGATCCACGGCGAACGCCAGCCGCAGTCCCGCCCGCGCTCCGGCCCGTTTTCCGGCTCCCTAAGCCGCATCGGCGCCGCGCCGCTCGCCCGAGCTGCGTAGACGTCGCGAGCCCCCATCAAAGGGCGGGTGCAAACAGAAAAGGCCGCTGCCAAGAGCGAGCGGCCTTTCCTTTTGCGAGAACGGGGCCCTCAGCGGGTGTCTGACACCCCGCGCCGCCTCACCC
Source organism: Achromobacter sp. UBA5777 (assembly GCF_002418565.1). Taxonomy (NCBI): domain Bacteria; kingdom Pseudomonadati; phylum Pseudomonadota; class Betaproteobacteria; order Burkholderiales; family Alcaligenaceae; genus Achromobacter; species Achromobacter sp. UBA5777. The sequence continues at coordinate 5,681 of NZ_DIEJ01000112.1, forward strand.
CACATGCCCCCCCGCCACATACATCACCTGCCCCGTGATGTACGACGCCTCCGGCGCCGCCATAAAGCAGATCGCTGACGCGACCTCTTCCATGCTGCCCATGCGATGCATGGGCGTGCCGGCCAGGCAGTCCGTGTACATCTCGCCTTGCCAGATGCGGTCCTGATCCGAAGGGGCTTCGGTGTTGCGCGGAATGGCGCGCACGCCGTTGTCCAGGGCGCCCGGCGCCACGCAATTGACCCGCACGCCGGATTCGGCCAGTTCCAGCGCCATGCAGACGGTGGCCGCGTGGACGCCGCCCTTGGATGCCGAATACGGCACGCGGTAGATGCCGCGCGTGGCGTTTGAGCCGACGTTGACGATGGCGCCCCGGCCTTGCCTTTTCATCACCGGGATCACCTCGCGGCACGACCACAGCGTCGGCCAGAGCGAACGGGTGACCTCCCGCTGCATCTCGTCCGGCGTGTACTCCCAGAACGGCTTCATCCAGATCGTGCCGCCCACGTTGTGGACCGACACGTCGATACGGCCGTGCGTGTCCAGCGTGTACTGCACCATCCGCTGTGCACCGGCGTGGGTTTCCAGGTCGGCGTCGATGAACGACGCCTGTCCTCCCTCCTCGCGGATCTCGCGGGCCACGGCCTCGCCCAGTTCGGCGGCGCGGTCGACCAGCACGACCGCAGCGCCTTCGGATGCCAAGCGTTTGGCGGTAGCGCGTCCGACGCCCTGGGCTGCGCCGGTGACCAGCGCGATCTGATTTTCAAAGCGATTCATGCAAGCTCCCGGTCAATGTGCGCGCGACAGCTCGCCCGGCACGGGTTGCGACGACTTGTTGTCCACAGCCAGCACGGCGAGCAGCGCCCCCGCCAGCGGAACCGCCAGCACCATGAAGAAGCCCGACGGACCAAACCAGCCGAGGAAGCTGCCGCCGATGGCCGAACCGATGATGGCGCCGGCGCGGCCCACGCCGATCGACCAGCCGGTCGCCGTGGCGCGCAGCGCGGTAGGATACGCGCCGATGACCAGGTAGTTCAGCGCCAATTGCTGGCCGCCGATGCCCAGACCCGCCGCGCCGATCAGGATGAACACGAGCGTCCAGTCCGTTCCTGCGTAGCCCAGCCCCAGCGACACCGCGATGCCCAGCGCGAACATCGCGATCAGCAGCGTGCGGGTCGACACGCGCGGCATCAGGTACGACAGCGGGAAGGCGCACACGATGAACACGAGATTCACGGTGAACGTGCCCATTGGCGCCTGGTCGGCCGGCAGACCCGCGGCCTTGAGCACCGTAGGCAGCCACGACAGCAGCATGAACCACGCAACCCAGTTCAACAGGTACACAGACCAGATCGCCAGCGTCTTGCGGGCATAACCGTCGGTGAACAGCGCCTTGACGCTGGCGCGGATGGTCGCGTCTTCCGGCACCGTGAACCGCACGCCGGCAGGCAGCGGCTGGCGCGAGATCTTCGCGAGGATGCGGGCAACATACCCCTGGCCCGCCGCGTCGCCGCGCATGGCCTTGAATTGCAGGGACTCGGGCAGCAGCACCACCAGCGCCGCCAACAGCAACAGCGGCGCGACGCCGCCCACGATGAAGATGCCTTGCCATCCGATCACGGGCAGCATGCGCGCAGCCAACAGGCCGCCCAGCATGGCGCCCGCGGGCAGACCCAGCAACACGCCGGTGATCACCACGCCACGATGGCGTGCCGGCGCGTATTCCGCCGCCAGCGCCAGCAAGATGGGCGTGCAGCCGCCCATGCCCAGCCCGGCGATGAACCGAAGCGCCAGAATCTGCCATGTCTCCGTAGCGGCGGCCGTCAACAGCGTCGCCAGCCCGAACACGGCCACACCGATCAGCGCGGCGGGACGGCGGCCGATACGGTCGCCCACCAGGCCCAACGTCATGGCGCCCACCGTCATGCCGACGATGCCGGCGGTCAGGATCGGCGCCAGTTCGCCGGCCTGCAGTTTGAATGCCGTCAGGATCGCGGGCCCGGTGAACGCCATTGCCTGCGTGTCGAAGCCATCAAACAAAGCGATCAGAAAGCACAGGATCAGGACGCGCCACTGAAAGGCGCCCATCCGTTCCTGATCGATCAGGCTCGGAATGGAGATTGTTGAGGCCATGAGAGTCTCCCCGGGCTCACGCGGAGCCCGTTATCGGTATGGGTATGGGTGTCGAATGGCGGCATCGCGCGGTGGCGATGCCTGCCGGGTTCAGGCCTGGGCGGAAGCGCGCAGGCGATTGACGATCTGGTTGTCCTTGCCTTGCAGCAGGCCCGTCAGCACGACGTCGAATTCGATTTCCTTGTACGCGTCGGCTTTCAGGCCCAGTTCGGCGCCGCCCGTCTTGTCGGTCACCGGCGGGATCAGCGCTTCGCGGGTGGCGTAAGCGAAATCGTCCCAGATGAGGGGATCGCCCTCGATGTTGAATTGCGTCGTCAGCTTGCGGTGCTGGTCCGCGCTGACAAAAAGGTGCACGTGCGCCGGGCGGTTGCCGTGGCGGCCCAGCGCGTCCAGCAGCTGCTGGGTGGCGCCTTGCGGCGGACAGCCGTAGCCGACGGGCATCAGCGTGCGGAACTCATACTTGCCATCCGAGTCGGTACGGACCGCGCCGCGCAGATTGAAGTCGGTCTGCGCGCCCGTCGGGTCGAAGTGCGAATAGAAACCCTTGGAGTTCGCGTGCCAGCACTCCACCACCGCATTGGCCAGCGGCGCGCCGTTGGTATCGCGCACGACGCCGCGAATCACCAGCGGGCCTGCGTCCGCATCCGGATCGAGATCGATGCGGGCAACGCCGTCCTGCACGGGCGCGCCTGCGACATACAGCGGGCCTTCGATGGTGCGAGGCGTGCCGCCGTCCAGGCCGGCCAGCTTGTCCTGGTGGTCCATGCGCACGTCCAGGAATTTCTCCAGGCCCAGCCCGGCGGCCAGCAGCGCGGCCTCGCCGTCGCGGCCCAGCTGATTCAGGTAGTTGACGCCGGCCCACACCTCGTCGGGCGTGATGTCCAGGTCGTCGACGGCCTTGAAAAGATCGCTCAACAGGCGGTTCAGGATCTGCTTGAAGCGCGGCTTGCCCTCGCTGCCTGCAATGTTGGTCGCGGCCTTCAGCAGGTCCTGCACTTCCGGGGTGTTGAATACGTCGAGGCTCATGTCTGTCTCCAGGGTTTGTCTATTGGTATGGGTCGGGAAATGCAGCGTTGCATGCGCCGCATCGCCAGGTTTTCTCAATGGCTTTTGTTCGTGACCTTGACCAGCCCGTCGCGCGTGAAACGCTTGACGCGGGCGTCGTCCAGCTCGATGCCGAGCCCCGGTCCGGCAGGCACGGTCAATTCGAAGTCGCTGTAATCGAGCGGCTGGGCAAGGATTTCCTCGGTGATCAGCAAGGGGCCGAACAGCTCCGTGCCCCATTGCAGATGCGCAAAGCTGGCAAACAGGTGCGCCGACGCGACCGTGCTGACGGCGCCTTCCAGCATCGTGCCGCCGTAGAGTTCGATGCCTGCCGCATCCGCGATCGCCGCCACACGCTGCGCCGCAAACAGGCCGCCGTTCTGCTCGATCTTGATGGCGAAGACATCCGCACCGTGCTGGCGCGCGATCTCGAACGCGGTGTCCGGACCTTGCAATACCTCGTCGGCCATCAGCGCCACCGGGAACCGGCGCATCAACCGCGCCAGCGCCGCTGCGCTGGCCACGGGCTGCTCCACCAGCTCGCAACCGGCCGCTGCCAACGCGGGAATTGCCCACGCCGCCTGCGTTTCACTCCACGCCATGTTCACGTCGACGCGCACCGCGCCGCGGTCGCCCAGCGCGCGCTTGATCGCGGCCACGTGGGCGATATCCACCTTCGGGTCGCGGGCGCCGATCTTCAGCTTGAANNCTTGAAGATGCGATGGCGGCGTTCTTGCAGCATCTGCTCGGCCTCGGCAATGTCCCGGTCGGTGTCGCCCGACGCCAGCGTCCACGCCACGGGCACGCGATCCCGGCGCCGGCCGCCCAGCAGTTCGCTGACCGGCACGCCCAGGCGCTTGCCGTGCGCATCCAGCAGCGCGGTTTCAAGCGCGCTCTTGGCAAAGTGGTTCACCTTGACCAGCTTGCCCACGTGCGCCATCAGTGCCTGCACGCGGGTGGCGTCCTGGCCGATCATGGCGGGNNGCGAAATACGCGTCGACCGACAGCTTCATAGCCTCGGGGCTTTCCGGGCCGTACGCCATGCCGGCGATGGTGGTGCCCTCGCCAATGCCCACCACGCCGTCGCTGCAATACACCTTCACCAGCATCAGCGTCTGGCCATACATCGTGGCCACCGACAGCTTGTGCGGACGGATGGTGGGAAGGTCGACGAGACAGGTTTCGATGCGTTCGATAGTGGCTGCGGACATGGACGGCGTTGGGTAAGGGATGGTCACGAGGCGTTTATAGAACCCGGCGACTTTTCGCGTCCAATACTTTGCAAATCCGAATTGATACCTTTAAAGCATAAATAATCTACGAATACGCCGAGGGCAGCCTGGAATTCTCAATACTTTAAGGGTCTGACCGATCTGAGCGGGTCGACATATCGTCACGCGGATCATGTGCGACCAAGCCGTACGGCCTCGGGCACGCACACGACGCTACCGCAGATGCGCTTCGTGCAGGTCCAGCAGCCGCCCCTGCTCGCGCGCCAGCGAATCCGAGATGCGGTGCGTACGAGCCAGATGGAAAACCGCCTCGCGGGAAGCGGCAATGGCTTCCAGCCTCAGTTCGCGCTCGATGGCGATCTGCCTGCCCAGGCGTTCCGTATCGGCCACGTCCGCCGCCTCGCCGGACTGCCGCCGCAACGCGCCGCTCAGGTTCTCCGCCACCTCCAGATACAGCGCGGCGTTTTCCGGATTCTCCACGCCCCGGNNTCCCCCCCGCCCCGGCGCCTTGCGCCGGCCGCAACGCTGTCGAGCGCCGCACGCAGCATGGCGTCCTGCGCCAGCGATGCCTCGCGCTCGGTGCGGCTGTTCGGCGCAAAGTGCAATCCGCGCATCAAGGGGGGCAAGGCCACGCTGGCCAGCAATAGCGAAAACACGATGACCATGGCCGCCAGCGACACCGCCAGATCGCGCGCCGGAAATGGCGCGCCGCTGTCCAGCGCAAAGGGAAGCGTCATCACCCCGGCCAGCGTCACTGCGCCGCGCACGCCCGCCACGGAGACGGCCAGGATCACGCGCGCGCCGACCTCGGGCGACTCGGCGCCGC
>NZ_DIEJ01000245.1:0-3077 GCF_002418565.1 Achromobacter sp. UBA5777
GGCGACACGCTGGAAGTGCGCGCGCGCGTCCTCTTGAACTGCGCGGGCGCCTGGGACGGCCGCATCGCCGAAGGCTTTGGCGAGCCGGTCCCCGAGACATCCATCCACCCCTTGATGATGGTGACCGAGCCCCTGCCGCTGTTCATGAACGTCAGCCTCGGCATGCAGGGCGGCGGCATCTATGCGCGGCAAGTCGCGCGCGGCAACTGCGTCATCGGCGGCGGACGCGGCGTGTCCGCCGACCCCGACTACGCCCGCCCCGGCCGCGCCAACCTGGGCGCGCTGATGGCCAACGCCGTCAAGCTCCTGCCCGTGCTGCGCGGCGCCCAGATCATCCGCTTCTGGACCGGCGTCGAAGGCAACATGCCCGACCACAATCCCGTGCTCGGCCCCAGCGCCACCGTGCCCGGCCTCTTTCACGCCTTCGGCCTGTCCGGAGCGGGCTTCCAGATTGGCCCCGCCATCGGCGAAGTGCTGGCCGACCTGGTCGTGCACGGCCGATCCTCCATCCCTATCGATGCCTTCCGCATTGAACGGTACGCGCCCGCCGCTCACGGCGCCGCGGCCCGGCCTGATCGTCTTCGTGAGCAAACGCTGGAGTCACCATGATGCACAAGAAACAGGGCGCGCAGCGCCTGACCAAGGGGAAACGGTTGCTGGGCGCGGCGATGCTGGCATTGCTGTCCGCCGGCGCCATGGCGCAGCAGAAAACGTTGTACGTCGGCATGAACGGTGGCGACATGGAACGCGCCTTCACGCAGCACGTCTTCCCCGATTTTGAAAAGGCCAACAACGTCAAGATCGTCGTCGTGCCCGGCACCTCGACCGACGTCCTCGCCAAGGCGCAAGCCTACAAAGACAAGCCCCAGATGCACGTCATGTTCCTGGACGACGGCATCATGGCCCGCGCGATTTCCATGGGCCTGTGCGAACAGCTCAACGACGACCCCGTCCTGAAAGAGCTGTACCCCACCGCCCTGATGAAAGACCGCATGGCCGCCGGCATCGACATCGGCATGACCGGCATCGGCTACAACACCCGCCTCTTCCAGAAAAACGGCTGGACCCCGCCCACCTCATGGCTCGACCTGGCAGACCCCAAGTACAAAGGCAAGGTCGTCTTCCAGTCCGCCTCCGGCAGCACCTTCGGCCTGCACGGCTTCCTGATGTTCAACCGCATCGAAGGCGGCAACGATCAGAACTACGAGCCCGGCTTCAAGAAGTGGCCCTCCACCATCGGCCCCAACGTCCTCGAGTACATCCCCAACTCCGCCAAGCTCGCCGAGATGATCCAGTCCGACGAGGCCGCCATCTTCCCGCTCACCCCCACCGCCATCGCCCGACTGAAAAAGCGCGACATCCCGGTGGAATACGCCCAACCCAAGGAAGGCTCCGTCATCCTCATGGTCGGCGAATGCGTCATCGCCAAGAACAGCGAACCCGAACTCGCGCAAAAGCTCGCCCTATACCTCTTGTCCGCCAAGGCCCAGGCCAAGGCGCTGGAAATGGGCGGCCACTTCCCGTCCAACAAGAACGTCCAGGCCCCCGCCGACAACGCCGAGTCCCTCAAGCGCTTTCAAGGCTACATGGCCAACGCTAAGATCCTGGACTGGGACCAGATCAACGCGGCCCGGCCCGCCTTCAACGCCCGCTGGAACCGCACGGTCGAACGTTGACGACAACGCGCGGCGCACCCTGTGGACAACCCGCGGGCGCGCCGCGCCGCGCCGGGCAAGACGCCGGACGTATGTGCATGAAAACCGGGCTTGAAACACGCGCCTGACACATGCGCCTGAAACATGCGCCGCGCCTACACGCCCGCACCACCAGCAAGGACACGCATGCGCCTCATCATCAATTCCGGCGGACCCCAGGCAATAGAGGAGTGGCGCACGCAATTCCACACCTTCGCGCCGCACCTTGACGTGGTCGGCTGGCATGAAGAGCCCGATCCGGCCACCATCGACTACGCCCTCGTCTGGGCCCCCGACGCCGGCCGCCTCGCCACCTTCCCCAACCTCAAACTCATCATCAGCGCCGGCGCCGGCGTCGACCACATCCTCGCCGACCCCGCCCTGCCGCGCCACTTGCCCATCGCCCGAATGGTCACCGCCCGCACGCAGACCGAGATGGCCGAATACGTGCTCACCAGCGCCCTGATGATCACGCGCAACGTCAAACGCATCACCGACAACCAGTCCCGGCGTCACTGGGAAATCTTCGACTCTTTGCGCGTCGCCGCGGACGTCCGCGTCGGCATCATGGGCCTGGGGCATCTTGGCGTTGCCTCAGCCCAACTCCTGTCACGCGCAGGGTTTCCCGTCAGCGGCTGGTCCCGCGGCGCGAGCAGGCTCCCCGACATGCCGTCCTTCGCAGGCCAGGACCAGTTCAACGATTTCCTCGCCAACACCGATCTTCTCGTCTGCCTCCTGCCTGCAACGGAAACGACGCGCGGCATCCTCAACCGCACGACGCTGTCCCAACTCCCAAAGGGCGCCAGCCTCATCAACGCCGGCCGCGGCACCCACATGGTCACGCAGGACATCCTGGACGCGCTGGACAGCGGCCATCTGGACCAGGCCATCCTGGACGTCTTCGAACAAGAACCCTTGCAAGAAGACTCCCCGCTGTGGACCCACCCAAGGATCACCATCACCCCCCACTGCGCCGCGATCCCCGACCGCAAGGAACGCGCGCGCCACACCGCGCTGCTGATCGCAGCCNNGAGCGCGGCGAGCCCCTACCCAACATCTACGATCCGCAGCGCGGCTACTGACGCCCAATCACCGTGATACGCAAGTCGGCAAGACGTCACAACACTCCACGGAGCGCGCAGCGTCAACGTAGGACGCAAGACACCGCGTAAGNNAGGCCGCCCGCGCGGCCGCCGTGGAGCGGGCCCCGCAAGATCTTCGTCTCGCACTCCGCTGTTTGCCAGAACGCCAAGCACACAACCCTCCCCAGCGATGCGGAAACCCGAACTGACGGAGCACGGTGCGGCGGCGGCCTCGGGGCGCGGGGCGTGTAGATGCGCCCGAGGGAATCTGAAGGGAGCCGAAGGCGGACGAAGATGACGA
>NZ_DIEJ01000247.1:0-5937 GCF_002418565.1 Achromobacter sp. UBA5777
TCCGATGCGCCCGAGATCTCGCGCACCAGCGTCGCGACCTGGCGCACGCTGTCCACCACTTCGCGCATCGTGCGTCCGGCCTCGTCGACCTGGCGCGAGCCGCCTTCGACGCGCGTCACGGATTCGTCGATCAGGGCCTTGATTTCCTTGGCCGCCACGGCGGAACGCTGCGCCAGCGTGCGCACTTCGCCCGCCACGACCGCGAAGCCGCGGCCCTGCTCGCCCGCGCGCGCCGCTTCCACGGCGGCATTGAGCGCCAGGATGTTGGTCTGGAACGCGATGCCGTCGATCACGCCCGTGATGTCGGCAATACGACGCGAACTGTCCGAGATCGCGCTCATGGTCTGCACGACGCCTTCGACCACCTCGCCGCCGCGCACCGCGACGTTCGACGCCTGGCTGACCAGGCGGTCGGCCTCGCTGGCGTTGTTGGCGTTCTGCTGCACCGTGCTGGTCAGCTCTTCCATCGAGGCCGCGGTTTCCTCGAGCGAGGATGCCTGCTCTTCCGTGCGTTGCGACAGATCGGCGTTGCCCTGCGCGATCTGCGACGACGCCGACGCAATGTTTTCACAGCCGTCGCGCACGTCCTTGACGATGCGGGCCAGGCTTTCGTTCATGGCCTTGAGCGCGCCCATCAGATCGCCGGTCTCGTCGCGCGTGACCACGCGGATATCGGTGGTCAGGTCGCCCGCGGCCACCTGGCGTGCGGCCGATACGGCCTCGGTCAGCGGGCGAACGATGCCGCGCGTCACCAGCAAACCGAGCAGCATGCCGATCGCCACACCCGCGACAGCCAGCGCAATCATGATCGCGCGGACGGTGCCATAAAGGTCCGTGCCTTCCTGCACCGAGCGCTCGGCAGACTTTTCCTTGCTGATGGCCAGACTGGTCATCAGGTCGTCCAGCTTTTGCGACGCGACGATGACGCGCTTCTCGATCTCGGCCACGCGCGGATCGCTCTGCGTCAGCGGCTGCGACTTGGCCGCGTCGAAGAATGCGGCCGCCTCGCGCTTCCACACCTGTTCGGTTTCGCCGAACTGCGCGAGCAGGTGTTTGGTCTGTTCTTCGTAGAAATTGGCGGCAGCCTTCTCGCGCAGCACGTCCATGTTCTTGACCGCGTCGTCGAACTGCTTGCGCAGCGCCAGACGCTCCTGGTCGGTCGACGCCCCCAGATACGCATTGCGCGCACGACCTGCGTAGATCAGATTGATGTTGGCTTCCTTCAGATCCGAAATGCCGCGCAATTCGGTGTCGTAAAGCCTGTCATTCATTTCATTGATACGCGACAGCCCCCATACGCCGAAGGCCCCGATCGCACCGCCTATCACCGCCACCAGCAAAAACGCGCCTGTCAGGCGAGCGCCGATGCGCATCCCCTTGAATAACCGCAACATGCTTCCCTTCCCTGTATGTGCCCCGGCTTGTGGCGGCTTCGCCGCAGCCATGCGCTCCGGGGTGCAGGCGCTGACCGGAGAGAGACGATATCGACGTTTGGTCTAGGGCTTACCCTGAGAAAAAGCCACTTCAGGCGTCAGTTCCGTGTAATGAACGCGACAATCGACAGGGTTTTCGAAACTGACTTTTTGCTGAACAAAAGAAAACCCCTCGCCGGGGCGAGGGGTCGTGTTTCCAGGCATGCGGCGCAAGGGCCGCATGCGTGCTGGAAGCGCCGATCAGGCGAAGTTCTTGGCGGCGAAATCCCAGTTTGCCAGTGCCCAGAAGTTTTCCAGGTACTTGGGACGCGCGTTACGGTAGTCGATGTAGTACGCGTGTTCCCAGACATCACAGGTGAGCAGCGGCTTGTCGGCCGTCGTGAGCGGGGTGGCGGCGTTGCTGGTGTTGACGATGTCGACCGAACCGTCGGCCTTCTTGACCAGCCAGGTCCAGCCCGAACCGAAGTTGCCGGCAGCCGACTTGTTGAAGGCTTCCTTGAAGGCGTCGAAGCTGCCCCACTTGGCGTTGATGGCGTCAGCCAGCGCGCCCGACGGTGCACCGCCGGCCTTGGGAGCCAGGCTGTTCCAGTAGAACGTGTGGTTCCAGACCTGGGCTGCGTTGTTGAAGATGCCACCCGAGGACTTCTTCACGATGTCTTCCAGCGACAGCGTTTCGAATTCCGTACCCGGGATCAGGTTGTTCAGATTCGTGACGTACGTCTGGTGATGCTTGCCGTAGTGGAACTCCAGCGTTTCCTTGGAGATGTGCGGCGCCAGAGCGTCGAGTTCGTAAGGCAGGGGGGGAAGAGTATGTGCCATGTGATGGTTCCTTCTGTTGAGAGCACGATCAAGCCGGTCAATTGTATCGGCAACTCCTGAGGATACCGTGTTAACCCCGCGCTGGCGCGGGGTTAACGGGCACATGCTTATGACCGTGCGTTGTTGCGCCCTCGCGCGGCGGCGCGCACGGCGTCACCGCATGGCCTCACCGCATGGCCTCACCGCANNGCGCTGGCCGCGTCGTCCGGCACGTCGACGTCGATGCGCACGGCTCGGGTAGCGGCGTCGATGCGGGCCACGTCCACCTCGTGCCAACGCCCACCTGACGGCGCCGGCACGAAGACGGCCAGCGCCTTCAACGCGCCCGCCGCGATGGGCACGGAGACGCCGTCCGCCCCTTCCGATTGGCGCGGCCCGCCGCCATAGTCCTGATCGGCCGATGACACCGCCACGTCGATATTGACCGGGCGGCCGCGGTGATACACGCGCACCGTCAGCATGCCGGCCTTGGCNNCGGCCTGGTGTCCGCGCGCACGTTCGCGATGGCGGAGTACGGCCGCAGCGGCGGCGTGTCCAAAAACACCTGCTTGCCGTCGCTGCGCCAGGCGCCCCGCGCGTTGATGTCGACGGCGCCATAACTCAGGAAGTATTCGAAGCTGCCGTCTTCCAGAAGCAGCAATTCGCTGCCGACTTCCCGCACGCCGCGCAGGTAGTAATGCCCCGGGATGCGCACGGCTTCCGAAGACTTGCTGGCGGCCTTGGATCCCACGCGCCGGCCTTGCGCGGGCGGTGGCGCGCAGTCTGCCTGCAGCGTGACGCCCGCCTCTTGCAGGACGCGCGCAAAGGCCGGATCGGATTGGCAGACAAGCGCCGTGTGGAACGACTGGCCCGGCGGCGCCACCGCCGCATCGAAGCGCGCGTGGTGCAGCGCCAGCAAGGCCAGCATGGCGGGCTGGCCGGTTTCCAGTGCGATCCACGCAGGGCCGCGGCCCAAGCCGTCGCCGGCATCAGGGCTGGCGCCGGCGTCGAGCAACGCTTGGGCAAGGTCCCGGCGTCCCAGCCGGATGGCGGCATTCAGCGGCGTATCGCCGTCGGGCAGCGGCGCATCCAGATCGGTGCCCGACGCCTTCAACAGACGCAATACCTGCACCACGGTGTCATGCCGCGCGGTGACCAGCTCCCGGCTATGCAGCAGCATCGACACGATGCGATCGGGCAAGGCACGTCCATCCCGCGCGCATGACGATGGCTGACCGGTGAAACCGGCCGCATGCAGTGCTGCAAAGTAGCCAGGCTTGTCGATCAGCACGAACTCCCCGTTGTCTGGCATGCACGCTTGCACAACCGGCTGGCGGTTCGCCGCGCTCACGCGGCGCACCGTTTCCATGTCGCCGGACGCCACGGCGGCGTTGAGCAGTGCGTACGGGTTGGGCGCGACCGGCAGCCGCGGATCGTCCAACCGCGCGCCGGCGCGCAGCAGCCGATCCAGCATGGCAGTGTCCTGACGACCGATCAGCCAATACAAAGCGCTCTCGCCGTCCGGCGCGATGGCGGCGGGGTCCGCGCCCTTGGCCAGCAATGCATCGACGACCGCCACCTGGCCCGAGGTGGCCGCCAGGAGTAGCGGCGGCGTGCCGCGCGGATCGTCCAGGCTTAGCGGCCAGGCATCGCGGCCGGCCCCGTCCCCGGGCGCTTTATCGGCTGCTTTTACCGCGGGGTCCACGTACGGATTCACCGGCACGCCCGCCTCGATCAGCATCAAGGCCAGCGCCGTGTCGCGGCTTTCGAGCGCCTGGCGAATGGCGCTTGCGTCCAGCGTCTTCATGTCGAATCCCGCGTCCGCGAACATGCGCAGCACTGCCGCGCCCTGCCCGCCCGGCTGCCGCAGCAGTTGCGCGACGGGCGAGTCGGCGGGGTTCTGCAGCGCCGCGCGCAGCGCGTCTGGTTTCATCGCCGCTAGCAGGGTGCGCAGCAACGCAGTGTCTCCGGCCCGAACCGCCACCTCCAACGCCGACCAGCGGTCGTAGCCTTCGCGTTGCAAGCCCGGATCGGCGCCCCTGGCCAGCAGCGCCTTCACGACGCCGGACTTGCCGGCTTCGACGGCATCGGCCAGCGGCGTGTTGCCATGCGGTTCCGCGGGATCGCCATCGACCGGCGCACCGAGGGCCAGGAGGCGCTGCACGGTCTGCGTGTCGCCGCGCTGGGCCGCCAGGTTCATGATCGGCCGGTTGCCCATCTGGGGCTTGGCGAATATCAGGCCGCCCGAGCCCACTTGCGGGCCGCGTTGCGCGAAGGGCATGCCCGCGCGCAGCAGTTGTTCGGCGATTGCGGGATGCCCGCCTTCGACCGCTGCTTGCGCCGCATCCAGCCACACGTCACGGTCGCCGCTTTCTCCGTACGCCGTGGCCGGGATTGTGCGAGGGCCCACCTCCATCAGGTACGACACGGCCTGCGCATCGCCTTCGTAGGCGGCGAACGCCAGGGCGGTCAGTTCCTCTTCATAGGCGGGTCGGCTGCCCGTGACGGTCAGCGCGCGCAGGGCTTTTGCGCCTTCCGTCAGTTCCACTAGTGGCAGCCACGCAAGGAAGTCCGCTGCGGGCCGCGTCTTGCCCCGTCCGTCCTTCAAGACACTTGACGCTGCGGTATCGGCGTCGAGCGCCGCATACGGGCGGCTGGCGCCGGCGCCGAACAAAGCCACCACCATGCGCGTCAGGCTCTTGCGGTCGACGAGGCGCGGCAGGTAGGTCTGGCGCACTGCGAATTCGAAATCGCGGTGAAGCAGGAATTCCAGCGGGCTGTTGTTCTGGTCACCCCGCTGGTCGGGGTTGGCCCCCGCGGCCAGCAACGCCTCCATGATGGCCGGCGTGCCGTACAACAGCGCCAGGTGGAGCGGCGGCCGGCGCGATTCGTATGTGATGTCGTTCAGGGCCGGCTTGGTGGCCAGCAGCGCGGCCAGCATGCGCGCGCGGGCCGGCAGGCCGGCCTCATGGGCCTGGCGCAACCGCGCCGCGTCTTCCGGCGTCATGTCCCAATACACGTACTGCGACCGCAGATCGCGTGGCGGCATCAGCAAGGCGTGCAGCAAGGGGACGCCGTCACGGGCATAATCGCCGGGCCGTTCGACTTGCGCCAGCGCAGCCAGGAATGCCGCCTCGTCGTTGCGGCCGACTGCTGCGAACAGGGCCTCCGTCTCCGGCGTGTCGGCGCTTTTGTATTCGCGGTACGGCGACGCGCAGTTGCAATCGGCGGCTGGGGCTGAGGGTGGCGCGACGGAGGGTGCGGTGGCCGCCGCCGCTGCCGGGGAAACGGCTGCATTTTCCGCATGGGCCACGGAGCCACTCCCGATCGCCCAGATCGCCGCGGCCATTCCGGTGGCCGCCCATTTCAGATTTCTGTCGTGGAGCATCCTGCCGCCATGGTTTGGGTGGAGAGGATTTGCGCGCGATCGCGCCGCGCGCCGTCCCCCGTCGGGGCTCGCGGAAGAACTAGCTTGGGTCGCGCGTGGAACGCGTCGATTGCACCTGGACCTGCGCCCCGCCCTGCGCGAAGCTCAGGTCGAGCGGCTGGCCCGCCGACAGCGCGGCCGCATCGCGCACGATGCGGCCTTCGGCGTCACGCGCGATTGAATAGCCGCGCGCCAGCGTATTGCCCGGATCCAGGGCGCGCAGTTGCGCCGAGGCGGCGGCAAGGCGATTGCGCCGCTGCACCAGCAGGCGGGCATGGG
>NZ_DIEJ01000300.1:0-3574 GCF_002418565.1 Achromobacter sp. UBA5777
GGCAACAAGGCCGAAGGCGCGCGCACCGGCGGCAACAACAAGGGTCCGGGCGCCGGTGGCAAGCCGCGTACGCCGCGTAGTGGCGGCCCCCGCGCCGACGGCGGTCAGCGTGGCGACGATTGGCAACCCCGCAGCGCTTCGGCTCATGAATCCCGGTTGGGTGTCGTGGGCGGTGGCCGGGGACGTCAGGGTCGCTGATCCCCGCAGGGCGGCCCGCAGACTGCGCCGCCGCCCCGCATCCGTCCCATATAAACGTAAGCCCGTGACGAATCAGGCGATTTTCCCGTTTATCTGGTAAAATCAATGGTTTTCATGGCTTCGCGTCATGGCTTTTTGCTGGAAGCACTGGATTCTTTAAGTGCGCTTTACCGCAAAAAGCACGTCGGCTGCATTTGTGCCGATCGGGCGCACGGCCTTGTGCTGGCCTCATGTTGGCGTGATGCCAGGCGCTGTTTGCAGCAATCTCCTTGGCGCGTGCCGCTCATTCGCGGAAGGCGCACAGGCGCCTGAATACCCAGCCAAGTCCGGCGAAAGCCGGGTTCGGCACCGGGTCGGGAAATCAGGGCGGCGCAAGCCAAAAATTAGGTCGCAATATAGGGCACTGCCCAGCATTGCTCCTTACGTGTAGTAGGGAAGCGGCTGGGCTCTGTGCAATATCGGTGGGCTGGGCGTACAGCCCATTTTTTTTGAGTATATGGCTGATTTATTCGCATTGACCGAAGAGGCTCTGGCCGGCATGGACGTCGAACTTGTCGACGTGGAACGTGCCGCCCTGGGCCTTTTGCGCGTCACGATCGATCGGGTCGGCGGTGTGCGCATCGAAGACTGCGAGCAGGTGTCCCGCCAATTGTCGCGGGTCTATGAGGTCGAGAACATCGACTACAAGCGCCTCGAAGTGGGTTCGCCGGGTGTTGACCGCCCGCTGCGCACCGAGGCCGAGTTCCGCCGTTTCGCAGGCGAGCGCATCGAAATCAAGCTGCGCGAGGCATTGGACGGCCGCAAGGTCTTCTCGGGCACGTTGACCGTGCCGGAAGACGAGGCCGCAGCCGACGCAGCTGCTGGGATGCACAAGACCGTGTTCGGTCTCGAATTTGAGGCAAAAAAGAACGAAGTCCAGGTGTTGAATTTCACGGTCGAAGATATCGAGCGTGCAAAACTGGATCCCGTTCTGGATTTCAAGGGCAAAAAGCGATGAGTCGCGAAATTCTTCTGTTGGTCGATGCCTTGGCGCGTGAAAAAAACGTCACGCGTGACGTCGTGTTCGGCGCTCTCGAAAGTGCGCTGGCCTCGGCCATGAAAAAGCGCTTCAAGGATGATGCGGACATTCGTGTTTCCATCGATAGGGAAACGGGAGACCACGAAGGCTTCCGCCGCTGGCTGGTCGTGCCCGACGAGGCCGGTCTGCAAGAACCCGACAAGCAGGAAATGCTGTCGGATGCCGAGGAAATCGTCCCCGGCATCAAGGAAGGCGAGTACATCGAAGAGCCCCTCGAACCCATCGAGTTCGGCCGTATCGGCGCGCAGGCGGCCAAGCAGGCCATCCTGCAAAAGATCCGCGACGCCGAGCGCGAACAGGTGCTGAACGACTTCCTGGACCGTGGTGAAACCATCGTGTCCGGAACGATCAAGCGCATGGACAAGGGCGACGCCATCGTCGAAACCGGCAAGATCGAAGCGCGCCTGCCGCGCTCCGAAATGATCCCCAAGGAAAACCTGCGGGTTGCGGACCGCGTCCGTGCCTTCGTGTTGCGTGTTGACCACGCCGCGCGTGGCCAGCAAGTGATCCTGTCGCGCACGTCGCCCGAGTTCATCCGCCAGCTGTTCGAGAATGAAGTGCCCGAAATCGAGCAGGGTCTGCTCGAGATCAAGGCTGCCGCCCGTGATGCCGGCGTGCGTGCGAAGATCGCCGTCGTGGCATACGATAAGCGTATCGATCCCATCGGGACGTGTGTGGGCATGCGCGGTTCGCGCGTGACCGCCGTGCGCAACGAACTCGGCGGCGAGCAGGTCGACATCGTGCTGTGGTCCGAAGACCCCGCGCAGTTCGTCATCGGCGCGCTGGCGCCGGCCAACGTCGAATCCATCGTCGTCGATGAAGACAAGCATGCGATGGACGTCGTGGTGGACGAGGAAAACCTGCCGAAGGCCATCGGCGCCAAGGGCCAGAACGTGCGCCTGGCGTCCGAACTGACCGGCTGGCAGATCAACATCATGACGCCGGAAGAAAGCCTGAACCGCCAGGAAGTCGAGCGTTCGGGTCTGCGCACCACGTTCATGAGCAAGCTGGACGTCGACGAGGAAGTCGCTGACATCCTGATCGACGAAGGATTTACCGGTATCGAGGAAATCGCCTACGTTCCCATGCAGGAACTGCTGGAAATCGAGGCGTTTGACGAAGACACCATCAACGAGTTGCGCGCCCGTGCCCGCAATGCGCTGCTGACCGAGGCAATTGCCCAGGAAGAGCGCCTTGAGACCGCACAGGATTTGCTTGAACTCGAAGGCATGACGCCGGAACTGGCCGCCAAGCTGGCCGAGCGTCAAGTGCATACGCGTGATGATCTGGCCGAATTGGCAACGGACGAACTGGCGGAAATCGCCGGTCTGACCGAACAGGAAGCCAGCGATCTCATCATGCGTGCCCGCGCCCATTGGTTCGACGAAGAATAACCAAAAGGACACGGGTCTGCGGTGGGCGCTGCAGCCGCTTCATCCACCGCAAGTTCACGTTGTTTGTAATAGCTGCCTATAGGGAAGAGAGAGCCTAATGTCGAGTAATACCGTCGCCCAGTTCGCTACCGAGCTGAAAATGCCTGCCAACGTGCTGCTGGATCAGCTGCGTTCGGCTGGCGTTGACCTCAAATCGGTCGACGACTCCGTCACCGACAGCGACAAGGCGAAATTGCTCGAATCGCTGCGTCGCGCACACGGCGCAACCGAAGGCAAGAAGATCACGCTGACGCGCCGCCAGACTTCCGAGATCCGGCAAGCCGACGCCACCGGGCGTTCGCGCACGATTCAGGTCGAAGTGCGCAAGAAGCGCGTCTTCGTCAAGCGCGACCCGTCCGAACTCGCTGCCGAACAGGCCGCCTCGGCCCGTCCCGAAGAAGAAGTAGCGGCAGACGCCGCTCCGCAGGTTTCCGCACCGGCTGCACCCGCAGCTCCGGCGGCGCCTGTCGCCGCTGAAGCTCGCGAAACGGCGCCTGTAGAGGCCGAAGCTCCCGCCCAGGCCGAAGCGCCGAAGCAGGAGCCCGTCGCAGCCGAAGCCGCCGCCCCGGCAGAAGCGCCCGCGGCAACCGAATCCGTCGCGGCCGAAGCGCCCGCCCCCGTCGAGGCCCAAGCGCCTGAAGTCCAGGCTCAGCCTGAACCCGAACCGACGCCGGCGCCTGCTCCTGCCGAGCCCGTGGCCGAAGAGGCCAAGCCCGAAATCAAGACTGAAACCACCGAGCCTCTGGCTGAAGAAGCCAAGCCGGAACCTGCTGTGCTAGCCAATAAGTCCGAAACATCTTCCTCCCAGGCCACCGCGCCTGTCGCCCAGGCGCAGCCTGCCGCGAAACCCGAATCCGTGAAGCCC
>NZ_DIEJ01000203.1:0-137 GCF_002418565.1 Achromobacter sp. UBA5777
GCGCCGCGGTCAGCAGCAGCGGGCCGCCCGCAAAATGCGAGAACTCGGACAGCGCCGCCAGCACGCCCGCGCCGCCGATCAGCCACCAGTTCACCGACTTGGCGGCGGGGGCGGGCGCGGCCGCCGCGCCGTCTTCC
>NZ_DIEJ01000203.1:142-277 GCF_002418565.1 Achromobacter sp. UBA5777
GTCCAGCGATTTGATGGCCGCGATGATGCGGTCCAGCGCGCCGTCGGCGTGGACCACGGTCAGGATGCGCTGCATCAGGTTGAAGTCCAGCGCATGCACGCCGTCCACGCCGGCGAGCTTCTTGCGGATCAGCGT
>NZ_DIEJ01000203.1:377-14960 GCF_002418565.1 Achromobacter sp. UBA5777
GCCGGCGTTGAGCGTCGCGGCGGCGGCCGGCTGTAGAACGGCATCGCCATGCGCGTGGCCGCAGCAGGAATCATCCTGGGCAGCCGGGGCCGGGGCAGCGGGCGCGCAGCAGGTGTCGGCGCCATGTTGGCTGCCATGGCTGTGGCGGTGACGGTGATCGTCGTGGCCGGTGTGGGCATCGTGCCCGTGGCTGTGGTCATGGCCCGCGTGCGCATCGTGCCCACGGCCGTGATCCTTGCCCGGCGCCGCCGGATGGTCGTGGCCGCAGCAGGCGTCATCGCCCGGCTTCTCAACGCGCGCGACGGCGACCTGCGCAGGCGAGTGTCCGCCACCGCAGCAGGCGCCGTCGTGCTTGTCCGACTGATGTTTGTGTTCTTTGACCGGAGGTAAAGACATCCGCTTGACCCTTCAAATAAGCTGATGACGCAATTCCACACCTTGGAGTTACTATAGGGTCAACCCCTAATCATCGGATCGGATCCGGGAGGCAGCGATGCGTATCGGCGAATTGGCCACGGCGGCCGGCACCACGGTCGAAACCGTCAGGTATTACGAAAAAGAGGGGCTGCTGCCCGCCCCGGAGCGCGGGTTGAACAACTACCGCACCTATGGCCAGATGCATCTGGAGCGCCTGCGCCTCATCCGCAACTGCCGCGCGCTGGACATGACGCAGGACGAAATCCGCGCCATCCTGTCCGTGGCCGACAACCACCGCACCGGTTGCGGCCCCATCAACAAGTTGTTCGACGAGCACATCTCGCATGTGGACGAGCGCATCGCCGAACTGATGCAGCTGAAAGCCCAATTGACCGACTTGCGCCAGCGCTGCGTGTCGGCGCGGCCCGACTCGGACGATTGCGGCATCCTGCACGGGCTGAGCGAAATGCAGGTCGAAGAGCGGCAGGAGCGGCACACCCACCTGGGCTGAGCGCACCCGCCCGGATGTCCTTGTTGCAGTCCGGGGGATCAGCGACCGGTCAGACGTCATCGCGTACTATGAGAATCTGTTTCTTTCCCATTTGCGCATCGATCAATGACCGTAAACCAGACCGCCACGCCGCTCCACGCCCTGACCTCGCGCCGCTCCTTCAAATTCCTGCGGGCGCCGGCGCCCAAACCCGACGAACTCGAACAGATCCTGCAGGCCGCCATGTCTGCGCCCGATCACGGCGCGCTGCGTCCGTGGCGCTATGTCGTGATCCAGGGCGAGGCCATCGGCAAGCTGGCGGACATGGCGCTGGACGCCGTCAAGCGTAGCGGCGATCCCCGCATGACGCCCGAAAAGGAAAAGTCGGTCCGCGAATGGATGGCCAGCGTGCCGCTGTTCATCGCCGTGGCCCAGAAGATTGCCCACGGCAACACCAAGATCCCCGAACAGGAACAGCTGCTGGCCGCCGGCTGCTCGGTGATGAACATCCTGAACGCCGTCCACATGCTGGGCTACGCCGCGTTCTGGAGCACCGGCCTGGGCACGTACGTTGAAGACGTGCAGGACGCGCTGGGCCTGGACTCGCTGGATTACCGCTTCCTGGGCTTTCTGGCCGTCGGCACGCCCGCGTGCGCGGTGCCGCCCGCCAAGCGTCCGGACTACCGTGAATTCGTCACGGAATGGACCGGCGCCGCCTGAGGAAAACCCTCAGTCCAATGCGGCCCCAAAAGGCCGCGCGGCCCGCTCATCGGCCCTGTCCCCTGTGCTAATCTCGTCAACGGCTTTGCCCAAGTATCCCCGGGCGCAAGCCGTCGACGGCAGCGTCCGAGGTCACACGCCTCTGGCAACGCCTTGGTAGGAAGAAAACGCATGACACGATCAAGCGTGGAGACAATACATGAGCCAATATGGGCCGCTGAAGTTGCACGTCCCCGAGCCGACAGGGCGACCGGGTTGCAAGACAGACTTCTCCTATCTGCATCTTTCGCCACCCGGCGAGGTGCCCAAACCCCCCATTGATGTTGCCGCGGTCGACACCGGTCCACTGGCCTATAGCCTGGTCCGCGTCATCGACGAGCATGGCCGCGCCGTCGGCCCGTGGGCGCCTGAGATCAGCCACGACCTGCTGCGCGCCGGCATGCGGGCGATGCTCAAGACGCGCATCTTCGACGGGCGCATGCTGACCGCGCAGCGCAAGAAGAAGATCTCGTTCTACATGCAGAGCCTGGGCGAAGAGGCCATCGGCACCGCCCACGCGATGGCGCTGGAAAAGGGGGATATGTGCTTTCCCACCTATCGCCAGCAAAGCATCCTGCTGTCGCGCGACGTGTCGCTGGTGACGATGATGTGCCAGCTCATGTCCAACGAGCGCGACCCGCTCAAGGGCCGTCAGTTGCCGGTCATGTATTCCGACCGCGAAAACGGCTTCTTCACGATTTCAGGCAACCTGGCCACGCAGTTCATCCAGGCGGTGGGCTGGGCCATGGCCTCGGCCATCAAGGGCGACACCCGCATTGCCTCGGCCTGGATTGGCGACGGCGCCACCGCCGAAGCCGACTTCCATACCGCGCTGACCTTCGCGCACGTCTACCGCGCGCCCGTCATCCTGAACGTGGTCAACAACCAGTGGGCCATCTCCACCTTCCAGGCGATCGCCGGCGGCGAGGGCGCGACCTTCGCGGGCCGCGGCGTGGGCTGCGGCATTGCGTCGCTGCGGGTGGACGGCAACGATTTCCTGGCGGTCTATTCCGCGTCGATCTGGGCCGCCGAGCGTGCCCGCCGCAATCTCGGTCCGACGCTGATCGAGTGGGTCACGTACCGCGCCGGTCCGCACTCCACCTCTGACGACCCCACCAAGTACCGGCCCGGCGACGACTGGAGCCATTTCCCCTTGGGCGACCCGATCGAGCGCTTCAAGAAACACCTCATCCTGTTGGGCATCTGGTCCGACGCCGAGCACGACGCGGTCCGCGCCGAACTCGACGCCGAGATCCTGGCGGCCCAGAAGGAAGCCGAGAGCTACGGCACCCTGGTGGACGGCCACGTCCCCAGCGCCGCCAGCATTTTTGAAGACGTGTACAAGGACATGCCGGAGCATCTGCGCCGGCAGCGCCAGCAGCTCGGAGTCTGACCATGGCAATCGATAACAACGCTGGTCCGGCCTCGGCGCCGATGACCATGATCCAGGCTTTGCGCTCGGCCATGGATGTCATGCTTGAGCGCGACAACAACGTCGTCGTGTTCGGGCAGGACGTGGGCTACTTCGGCGGCGTGTTCCGCTGCACCGAGGGCCTGCAGGCCAAGTACGGCAGCTCGCGCGTGTTCGACACCCCCATCTCGGAAGGCGGCATCGTCGGTGTGGCGGTGGGCATGGGCGCGTACGGGCTGCGTCCCGTGTGCGAGATCCAGTTCGCCGACTACTTCTATCCGGCCTCGGACCAGATCGTGTCCGAGGCGGCGCGCCTTCGCTACCGCTCGGTGGGCGAGTTCATTGCTCCCATGACCATCCGCATGCCTTGCGGCGGCGGCATCTACGGCGGGCAGACGCACAGCCAGAGCCCCGAAGCCATGTTCACGCAGGTCTGCGGGCTGCGCACGGTAATGCCGTCCAATCCGTACGACGCGAAAGGCCTCTTGATCGCCGCCATCGAGAACGACGATCCGGTGATCTTCCTGGAACCCAAGCGCCTCTACAACGGCCCGTTCAACGGGCACCATGACCGCCCGGTTACGCCGTGGACCGGCCGCCCGGGCAGCGTCGTGCCCACCGGCTACTACACCGTGCCGCTGGAATCGGCCGCCATCGTGCGCCCGGGTTCGGAACTGACGGTGCTGACCTACGGCACCACCGTGCACGTGTCGCTGACCGCGGCCGAGGAAACCGGCATCGACGCCGAAGTCATCGACCTGCGCAGCCTCTGGCCGCTGGATCTGGATGCCATCGTCAACTCGGTCAAGAAGACCGGGCGCTGCGTGGTCGTGCACGAAGCCACGCGCACCTGCGGCTTTGGCGCGGAACTGATTTCCCTGGTGCAGGAACATTGCTTCCATCATCTGGAGGCGCCCGTCGAGCGCGTGACCGGTTGGGACACTCCCTATCCGCATGCGCAGGAATGGGCGTACTTCCCCGGCCCGCGCCGGGTCGGCGAAGCGTTCAAACGCGCGATGGAGGCATGACATGGGGATTCATATCATCAAGATGCCCGACATCGGCGAAGGCATCGCAGAGGTCGAGTTGGTGGGCTGGCACGTCAAGGTGGGCGACACCGTCGCCGAGGACCAGCCGCTGGCGGATGTAATGACGGACAAGGCCACGGTCGAGATTCCGTCGCCGGTGGTCGGCAAGGTGATTTCGCTGGGCGGGGATGTGGGCCAGGTGATGGCCGTGGGCGGTGAATTGATCCGCCTGGAAGTCGAAGGCGAAGGGAATGTGAAGGCGGGCGCTGCGGCGCCTGCGGCGAAGGCGGCTGTGCCTGCGGCTGAAGGGATCGCTGCCGACGGGGCGCAGCGGGCGGGTGGTCCGAGTCTGGTGGAGAGTGGCGCTGCGGCGTCCGGCGTAGCGACGCCCGCAACTTCCACGCCGGCCAAGTCATCAACCCCTGCATCGGCTTCGGCATCGGCATCCGTATCCGCATCCGGCTCCACGTCAGCTTCAGCCAGGTCGCCCGCCGCACGCCAATCCGGCGGCGCGCCCGCGACCATCCGCCAGCCCGGCGAAAAGCCGCTGGCCTCACCCGCCGTGCGCAAGCGCGCCTGGGACCTGGGCGTGGAACTGCGCTACGTGCAGGGCAGCGGCCCGGCAGGTCGCATCCTGCATGAAGACCTGGACGCCTGGCTGCAAGGGCAGGGCTCGGCCAGCAACGTCCGCGCCGGCTCGGCCTACGCCGAACGCAACGACGAAGACGCCGTGCCCGTCATCGGGCTGCGCAGGAAGATCGCGCAGAAGATGGCCGAATCCAAGCGCCGCATCCCGCACTTCAGCTACGTCGAGGAAATCGACGTGACCGAACTCGAGGACCTGCGCGTGCAGCTCAACGCCAAATGGGGCGAGCAGCGCGGCAAGCTGACGCTGCTGCCGCTTCTGGCCCGCGCAATGGTCGTGGCGCTGCGCGATTTTCCGCAGATCAACGCGCGCTATGACGACGAGGCTGGCGTCGTGACGCGCTACGGCGCGGTGCACATCGGCATCGCCACGCAAAGCGACGGCGGCCTGATGGTGCCGGTGATGCGCCACGCCGAGGCGCGCGATCTCTGGTCCATGGCGGCCGAGATCACGCGGCTGGCGCAGGCGGTGCGCAGCGGCTCGGCCGGACGCGACGAGCTTTCCGGCTCGACCATCACCATCACCAGCCTCGGTCCGTTGGGCGGCATCGTCACCACGCCGGTGATCAACCACCCCGAGGTCGGCATCGTGGGCGTGAACCGCATCGTCGAACGCCCCGCCTTCCGCAACGGCGCCGTGGTGGCGCGCAAGCTGATGAACCTGTCGTCGTCCTTCGACCACCGCGTGGTGGACGGCATGGACGCGGCACGCTTCATCCAGGCCGTGCGCGCGCTGCTGGAACAACCCGCGCTGCTTTTCGTGGAGTAAGCATGAGCCAGATCACAAAGACAACGACATTGCTGGTGATCGGCGGCGGTCCCGGCGGCTACGTGGCCGCCATCCGCGCCGGGCAACTGGGCGTGCCCACCATCCTCGTCGAGGGCGCGCAGTTGGGCGGCACCTGCCTGAACATCGGCTGCATCCCCTCCAAGGCCCTGATCCACGCGGCCGAGGAATTCGACAAGGCGCGCCACTACGCCGGCGACTCGGCCCTGGGCATCGCGGTGGATTCGCCGCGCATCGACATCGCCAAGACCGTGGCCTGGAAGGACGGCATCGTCGGCAAGCTGACGGGCGGCGTGGGTGCGCTGCTCAAGAAGAACGGCGTGGAAGTCGTGCGCGGCTGGGCCACGCTGCTGGATGGCAAGACGGCCGAAGTCGAAACGCCTGATGCGGGCCGCATCCGCATCCAGTGCGAACACCTGCTGCTGGCGGCGGGTTCCGAACCCACGCCGCTGCCGTCGCTGCCATTCGGCGGCACGGTGGTGTCGTCCACCGAGGCCCTGTCTCCCACCAGCATCCCGAAGCAGCTCGTGGTGGTGGGCGGCGGCTACATCGGCCTGGAACTCGGCACCGTGTACCGCAAGCTGGGCGCAGAAGTCGCCGTCGTCGAGGCGCAGGACCGCATCCTGCCGACCTACGACGCCGAACTTACCAAGCCCGTCGCGGCCGCGCTCGGCAAAATGGGCGTGGCGCTGCATCTGGGACGCAAGGTGCTGGGGCTGAACGCCAAGGGCGACGCGGTGCGCGTGCAGGACGCCAGCGGCGCCGAAACCCTGCTGCCCGCCGACCGCGTGCTGATCTCGGTGGGACGCCGCCCGCGCACGCAAGGCTGGGGACTGGAAAGCCTGCAGCTCGATCGCAAAGGCAAGGCGTTGCGCATCGACGACCAATGCCGCACGTCGATGCGGGATGTCTGGGCCATTGGCGACATCGCGGGCGAGCCCATGCTGGCGCACCGCGCGATGGCGCAGGGCGAGATGGTGGCCGAACTGGTGGCGGGCAAGCGCCGCCACTTCCAGCCGGCGTCCATTCCGGCCGTGTGCTTCACCGATCCCGAAGTCGTTGTGGCGGGCCTGTCGCCGCAAGAGGCCGAAAGCGCCGGGCTGGATTGCGTGACGGCGGCATTCCCCTTTGCCGCCAACGGCCGCGCCATGACGCTGGAGTCCACCGACGGCTTTGTCCGTGTGGTGGCCCGGCGCGACAACCATCTGATCGTTGGGTGGCAGGCGGTGGGGCGTGCGGTGTCGGAGCTGTCGACGGCGTTCGGACAGTCGCTGGAAATGGGCGCGACGCTGGAGGATGTAGCGGGCACGATCCACGCGCATCCCACGCTGGGCGAGGCAGTGCAGGAGGCCGCGCTCAAGGCGCTGGGGCACGCGTTGCATATTTGAAGGCGGGACACGGCGCGGATGCAATGTCCGCGCCGTATCTGCCCCTCGCCCGCGCGTTCAACGGCTTCCGTCGATGTACGGCCGCGCCTGCAGGATCAGGATCTCGTCGCCTTGGACGGCCCATTCGATGTCCTGGTCCGCATTTCCCAGCCGCTTTTTCACCTGCCGTCCCACGGCGGCCAGGCGCGCGACCAGCGCGTCATTCAGCACCTGCCTGGCGCCCTCGATGGGCACTTCTCGTACGCCGCCACTTGCAGCGGCCACGAGCTGCGTGTCCTCGGCCGATCGGCTCAGCACCTGTACGGCCTTGGACCAGCTTGAATACATAACCTGCTCGGCCTGGCGCTTGCCTTCCACCACCTTGATGCCCAGCCCGCGCTTGGCGGACAAGTACGTGACATGGCGGCGTGAGGCGTCGAAGGGATCGCGCGTGATCATGACGCCCGAACTGTCCGACGCCGCGGCCAGTTGCACCAGCACGGCCATGACCACCGCGTCCTGGTTGAAGCCGGCCGCGCGGCGCGCCTCGTAGGCCTCGAAGTTGTAGACCGACGCCCACACCGTCTGCACGGCCCGGGCCAGCGCGTCGGCCTGCGTGACGTTCGGCACGGTGGTGTACAAGCCCGCGCCGCTGAAGCCGGGCAGGTCTTCGGAATTGGACGAGCTGCGCACAAAGACGCCGCGGCCGCCCAGCTGTTTTTTCCAGCGGGCAAGCCAGTCGGCCGACAGGGCGTCGGACGGTGCGTAGGCGATGTCCTGGCGCAGCTTGGCCAGTTCCGCGCGCCGCACATTGGCGTCGGACGCGAAGTCGACCCGTTGTTCCAGCGCCGCCAAGCGGGCAGGCACGCCCAGCTTGTCCATGAACGCCGCGTACTGGGCAAATGGAATGCAGAAGCCGTCCGGCACGCTGGCCGCGGGCGGTAGCACGGACTTCAACGCGCCCAGGTTCGCCGCCTTGACGCCGCAGTA
Organism: Achromobacter sp. UBA5777; assembly: GCF_002418565.1. Taxonomy (NCBI): domain Bacteria; kingdom Pseudomonadati; phylum Pseudomonadota; class Betaproteobacteria; order Burkholderiales; family Alcaligenaceae; genus Achromobacter; species Achromobacter sp. UBA5777. Next base: position 8,272 of record NZ_DIEJ01000203.1, read on the forward strand.
GCGGCTGTCGCGCGTGGTCATGCCGGACAGCGGCTTGACGGCGCGCATCGACAGGTCGGGTTTGGGTAGCGGCGTGGCGGCTTTTGCGGGCGTCGTTGCCGCTTGGTTGGCATTGACCGCAGGCTGTGCAATGCGTTGCACCCTATAGCCGTTGTTTTCCACGGTCAGCTCGACCCACTGGCCGTCATGCTCGCGCAACGCCGCCACGGCGTCCCGCACATAGGCATTGGGAATGCGCCAGCCCTTGGCCAGCAGGTTCACGTGCGAGAGCAGGGTGGACGGGCGCTGCGTGACCAGTCCGGCCACGGGCGTCAGCGCGACGGGCACCTCGTCCAGCACCACGATGTCGGTGGGCGACAGGTCAGACGTTTCGTCCACCGATTTGACGATGCGCAGCCGGCCCTGCGCGCGCCCCGTATTCAGCGGCAGGAAGGTCTGCTCGCGCAGCAGCGCCTCTTGCGTGACAACCTCCATCCCGGCGCGCTGCGCCGTCAGCTCCTGCAAGGTGGAGTTGCTCTTGAAACGCAGCGGTTCGTAGAACGTGGCCGCCAGCCGCTGCGCGGTCAGGGTCAACAGTTCCGGCGTCAGCAGATCGCCTTCCCAGAATTCAAACGTGTAGCCCGGCAGGCCGTTCTGCCAGCTCAGCGTGCCGAACAGCAGACGCCGGTTCGGATCCTTGTACTGCGCGATCAGCTTGGCCTTGTCGCCCGACAGCAGACGCCGCTCGCGCGCAAAGGTTTCGTGCAGGCCGTAGCGGGGCGTGTGCAGGTAGTAGATGCGGTCCTTGCGCTGGCGGTCGATGACGAACAGCACATGCGGAATTTCCAGCGGCGTGCCGGCGTTGTAGACCCGCGCCAGTTGATCGAATTCGGCCCGGGACTGGATCTTCTCCAGAAACCGCGGGCCGCCCCACCGCGCGTCCTCCGCCTTGCGCGCCTCAACCTCGTCGTGGCGCAGGGGGCGGCCGTTTTCGTAGGGGGAGGGCTTGCGGGCGGTTTGGGCGTGGGCTGGCGGCACACCAACGCCAGCCAGCAGCGTGGAAGCGGCCAGTACAGCCAGGGACATGCGTAGCGGAGCAAAGGGCTTGAGCGGCACGCGCGCGAGGGACATGGTCTGGGGGACAGAACGGCAAAGGCGCCATCATATCGGCTTGCCGCGCTGCGGAAAACAACAAGGCCCCCAAAAAAGGGGGCCTTGCAGTCAAGCTACTACCCGCAGCGGCAATCAGCCTTCCGCCGTTTCCGCCAGAACGCGCTGCGCCTCTTCAGCCACGCGCTCGGGAGCGGTGCCGCCCACATGCTTGCGCGCGGCAACCGAACCTTCCAGCGTCAGCACTTGATGCACGTCTTCGGTGATGCTGGGGTGGTAGGCCGTGAGTTCCGCGGTGGACAGGTCGGCCAGATCGCAGCCGCGCTGTTCGCAATCGCGCACGGCGTGGGCCACGACCTCGTGGGCGTCGCGGAAGGGCACGCCGCGCTTGACCAGGTAGTCGGCCAGATCGGTGGCGGTGGCAAAGCCTTGCAGCGCAGCGGCGCGCATGTTGTCGGCCTTGACCTTGATGCCGCCGGCCATGTCCGCGAAGATCGTCAGCGTGTCGCGCAGCGTGTCGGCGGTGTCGAACAGGCCTTCCTTGTCTTCCTGGTTGTCCTTGTTGTAGGCCAGGGGCTGGCCCTTCATCAGGGTCAGCAGGGCGACCAGGTTGCCGTTGACGCGGCCGGTCTTGCCGCGGGCAAGTTCTGGCACGTCGGGGTTCTTTTTCTGCGGCATGATCGAGCTGCCGGTGCAGAAGCGGTCGGCCAGGTCGATGAAGCCCACGCGCGGGCTCATCCAGAGCACCAGCTCTTCGGACAGGCGCGAGACGTGCGTCATGATCAGCGCGCCGGCGGCGCAGAATTCGATGGCGAAGTCGCGGTCGGAGACGGCGTCCAGCGAATTGCGGCAGACGCCTTCAAAACCCAGGGTCTTGGCAACGCGTTCGCGGTCGATGGGGAACGACGTGCCGGCCAGCGCGGCGGCGCCCAGCGGCAGGCGGTTCACGCGGCGGCGGCAATCGGCCAGGCGCTCGGCGTCGCGGCCGAACATTTCGGCGTAAGCCAGCAGGTGATGGCCGAAGGTGACGGGCTGGGCGACTTGCAGGTGCGTGAAGCCCGGCATGATGGTGCCGGCGTTTTCCAGCGCGACCGTGGCCAGCGCGTGGCGCAACTGGCGCAGCAGGACCTGCAGGGTGTCGATTTCGTCACGCAGCCACAGGCGGATGTCGGTGGCGACCTGGTCGTTGCGCGAACGGCCGGTGTGCAGGCGCTTGCCCGCGTCGCCCACCAGCTCCACCAGGCGCTTTTCGATGTTCAGATGGACGTCTTCCAGGTCGAGCAGCCACTGGAACGAGCCGGCGTCGATTTCGGACAGGATCTGGGTCATGCCGCGCTGGATGTCGGCCAGGTCCTGGGCACCGATGATGCCTTGGGCGGCCAGCATGTCCGCATGCGCGAGCGAGCCCTGGATGTCGTGGCGCGCCAGGCGCTTGTCGAAATCCACGGACGCCGTGTAGCGTTTGACGAGTTCGGAAACCGGCTCGGAGAACCGGGCGGACCAGGCCTGCGCCTTGTTGGCGAACTGGTTTTGATCGGGGGAGGGAGTCTTTGCCATGATGGCCGGGATTATAGGGCCTCGCGCCGCGCCGGGTAATGCCGAGGCCGGTTATGCGGGGCCGGAACCCGCGATCGGGGCGAGTTGTCGGATAATCCCCGGTTAGTTTCAAGACCTGAAAAGCGAGTACGGATCCATGCCCCTGGAATGGGAAGAGCTAGTCACCCAACTTGATACCCACATGCCGCGGGAGATCTGGGCGCAGACGCTGATCGGGATCGGCGTGCTTATCCTGACCGCGCTGTTCGTGCAGTGGGTCGTCGCCCGCGTCGTCCTCTTGCTGGCCCACCGGCTGCTGGTCGCCAGCGGCCGCGTCGACTGGGACAAGGCGCTGCAGCGCCGCCGGGCGTATCAGAACCTTTGGTACGCCGTGCCGTTTGCAGTGGTGTCCGTGGGTATCGACCTGGTGCCCCATGCCGAACGGGCGGTCAGCATCGTCGGCCGGCTGGCGCACGCGGGCGCCTGGATCTGCGTGTTCATCGCGTTTTCGGGCGTGCTGAGCGCCTGGCAGGACACCTATTCGGCCACGACCCGCGCGCAGACGCGGTCCATCAAGGGCTACATCCAGATCGGCAAGCTGATTCTTGCGGCGGTATGCACCGTTCTGGTGCTTTCCATTCTGATCGACCGCTCGCCGCTGTGGATGATCTCCGGCCTGGGCGCGCTGTCCGCGGTGCTGCTGCTGGTGTTCAAGGACACGCTCCTGTCGCTGGTGGCCAGCACGCAGCTCACCAGCAACGACATGCTGCGCATCGGCGACTGGATCGAGATGCCGCAATGCAACGCGGACGGCTTCGTCAAGGATATCGCGCTGCATACCGTCAAGGTGCAGAACTGGGACAACACCGTCACCACGGTGCCGACCTACAAGCTGTTCTCGGAAAGCTACCGCAACTACCGGCACATGTTCGAATCCGGCGGCCGGCGCATCAAGCGCACCATCCGCATCGACGCCGCCAGCGTGCGATTCCTGGCCGACGACGAGCCGCAGCGCCTGATGAAGTTCCGGTTGCTGCACGACTACCTGCAGACCAAGACCCAGGACATCGTCCAGGCCAACCAGACGCTGGGCGAACTGGCCAGCGTGCCGGCGAACCGGCGCCGGCTGACCAACATCGGCACGCTGCGCGCCTACGCGCTGGCCTACCTGAAGCAGAATCCGGAAATCCGCCAGGACATGGCGATGATGGTGCGCATGATGGAACCCACGTCCGAGGGGATTCCGGTTGAGGTCTATTGCTTCACTGCGGTGACGGCCTGGGTCGAGTACGAACGCATCCAGGGCGACGTCTTCGACCATCTCCTGGCGATCCTGCCTGAACTGGGCCTGCGCCTGTATCAGCAGCCGTCCGGGGCGGACATCGGCGCGATGGGCAGCTACCTGCGCGACAGCGCCATCCAGGCGGCGCTGTCCGCGGAGCGCGATCGGCAGGGGCCCGTCGTGGACGGCGACGCGGCCCTGCCGTTCGAGCGGGGGCTGACGGACGGCAAGATGCCGCGCTAGGCATGATGCTCTGGCCGTCGCACGCGCCGCTCCGCGCGGGGCGCGGCTGCCGGAGGGCCGTGAGATAATCCGGCGGTTGTTTTCAGGGCCCCGGAAATCCGGGCCCGCAGGCAAAAATCCCAGCGAAACTCCAGGCGAAAACCCGATGTCGAACCCGTTTTTCAACCTGTATTCCCACGGCTTCGCCCGGGTCGCGGTCGGCGTGCCCGAGTGCCGGGTCGCCGATCCCGCCTTCAACGCCGCGCAGACCATCGCGCTGGCGCAGCAGGCCGCCCAGGGCGGCGCAGTGCTGGCGGCGTTCCCCGAACTGGGCCTGTCGGCCTACACCTGCGACGACCTCTTTCACCAGAAGGCCCTGCTGGACGCCTGCGAAGCCGCGCTGGCGCAAGTGGTCGAGGCCACGGCCGATCTGGATATCGCCATCGTCGTCGGCGCGCCGTTGCGGGTCGCCCACCAGTTGTTCAACTGCGCCGTGGTGGCGGCCGGCGGACGCATCCTCGGGGTGGTGCCCAAGACCTATCTGCCCAATTACGGCGAGTTCTACGAAGCCCGCCAGTTCAGCGCCGCCGATTGCGCCATCGACGCGCAGATCGACCTGCTGGGCCAGACGGTCCCGTTTGGGGCCGAGCTGCTGTTCCAGATGGAAAAGCTGCCGCTGTTCCAGTTCCACGTCGAGATCTGCGAAGACGTCTGGGTGCCGATTCCCCCGTCGTCGTTTGCCGCGCTGGCCGGCGCCACGGTGCTGGTCAACCTGTCGGCCTCCAACATCGTCGTCGGCAAGTCCGCATACCGCCACCAGTTGGTGTCGCAGCAGTCGGCGCGCTGCCTGTCGGCCTATATGTACACGTCGGCCGGGCGGGGCGAGTCGTCCACGGATCTGGCCTGGGACGGGCAGGCTCTCATCTATGAAAACGGCGAACTGCTGGCCGAATCCGAACGCTTCCTGAACCATTCCCATCTGCTGTTCTCGGACGTCGATCTGGAACGCCTGTCGCGCGAACGCATGCGCCAGAGCACCTTCGGCCAGTCGGTGCGCCGCCATCAGGATGAAGTGCGCAAGTTCCGCCGCGTGGCGGTACCGGTGAATCCGCCGCTGGAAGACACCGAACTGCCGCTCGAACGCCGCGTGGCGCGCTTCCCCTACGTGCCGGCCGACCCCCAGCGCCGCGACGCGCGCTGCCAGGAGGTCTACAACATCCAGGTGCAGGCGTTGGCGCAGCGCCTGTCCGCCAGCGGCATGAAGAAGGTGGTCATCGGCATTTCGGGCGGCCTGGATTCCACGCACGCGCTGCTGGTCTGCGCCAAGGCCATGGACGCGCTGGACCTGCCGCGCTCCAACATCCTGGCCGTCACGATGCCGGGTTTTGCCACCAGCACCCGCACACTGCAGCAGGCGCGCCGCCTGATGGCGGTGGTGGGCTGCACGGCGTCCGAAATCGATATCCGTCCCAGCTGCCTGCAGATGCTCAAGGACCTGGGCCATCCCTATGCCAACGGCGAGCCGGTCTACGACATCACGTTCGAGAACGTGCAGGCGGGCGAGCGCACCAACCACCTGTTCCGCCTGGCCAACTTCAGCAACGCCATCGTCATCGGCACGGGCGACCTGAGCGAACTTGCTCTGGGGTGGTGCACGTACGGCGTGGGCGACCACATGTCGCATTACAGCGTCAACGCCAGCGTGCCCAAGACGCTGATCACGCACCTGGTGCGCTGGGTGGCCGAATCGGGCCGTCTGGGCGACGACGGCGCGCAGGTGCTGCTGGACGTGCTGGGCACGGACGTCAGCCCCGAGCTGGTGCCGGGGGGCGCGGACGACAAGCCCGAGCAAAAGAGCGAAGCGTCCATCGGTCCCTATGAATTGCAGGATTTCAACCTGTACTACACGCTGCGCTACGGCTTTGCGCCGACCAAGGTCGCGTTCCTGTCGTGGACGGCCTGGCGCGACCGCGAGGCCGGCGCCTGGCCCGAAGCCGGACACGTCGCCCGCAACCAGTACGATCTGGCCGCCATCAAGCGCAACCTGAAGATCTTCCTGGACAAATTCTTCCGGACCAGCCAGTTCAAGCGCACCTGCATTCCGAACGCGCCCAAGGTGGGCTCCGGCGGTTCGCTGTCGCCGCGGGGCGACTGGCGCGCGCCCAGCGACTCGGAATCGGTGGTCTGGATGCGCGAGGCCGACACCATTCCCGACGAGGCGCCCAAGGGCTGACGGCGTCGCCGCGCACCAAGTTGGGGCGGCGGCAAGCCAGGCGCGCTGCGGGGCAGGGCCGGCGCGCGTTTCCCCGGAGCCGCAGCCGCGCCTGCCCGGTGTTATTCTCTTAACCATTGCGCCCGGCGCCCGCCCGACAAGACGATCGGCAGCGCGGCAGGGCGACGCAACACATCAAAAACCCAGGACGACCAACGTGAAACAAGTCACCGCCATCATCAAACCCTTCAAGCTCGACGAAGTCCGCGAGGCGCTGGCGGAAGTCGGCGTCAGCGGGTTGACCGTCACCGAAGTCAAGGGTTTCGGCCGCCAGAAGGGCCACACCGA
>NZ_DIEJ01000203.1:15059-15468 GCF_002418565.1 Achromobacter sp. UBA5777
CATCCGCATCCGCACCGGCGAGAGCGACGAAGAGGCGCTCTGATCCGCATCTTTCACGGGCCGCGTCAACACGCGGCCCGAATTTCAGCGGCCCGCAACCCTGCGGCCCGCATCCCTACCTGATCAACTGGTTCATCTCCAGAATCGGCATCATCACTGCCAGCACGATCAGCAGGACAAATCCCCCCATCAGCAATATCAGCGCCGGTTCCAGCAGGGCCGTCATCGCCATCGCGCGCCGTTCCAGGTCGCGCGACAGGTTCTGCGCGCCGCGGTCCAGCAGCTCGGGCAGGCGGCCGGTTTTTTCGCCGCTGGCGATCAGATGCACCAGCAGCGACGGAAAGACCTTCTGCGCGCCGAGCGATGACGACAGTGCCGCGCCTTCGCGGACCCGCGCGGCGGCTTCGTC
>NZ_DIEJ01000202.1:0-11163 GCF_002418565.1 Achromobacter sp. UBA5777
CAGCACCGTGTCGCCGGGCTGCATCGCGGCGCGCCACAACAACGCGCCCCATGCCGTGCCGTACGAGATGGGAATGGGCAGCGCGGTCAGAAGCGGCAGATCGTCGGGCACGGGATAGACGGTGTATTCCGGCAAGGTCAGTCGCTCGGCATAGCAGCCCCAGCGCGCCAGCGCCACCACCTTGTCGCCGGGCTTGAACCGCGTGACCTTGGCGCCGCACGCGATGACGCGGCCCGCGGCCTCCGTGCCGGGCGCAAACGGCAGCGGCGGACGGCTTTGATAGCGTCCCTCGATGAGCAGCTTGGTTGCATGGCTGACGCTGGCATGCTCGACGGCGATGGTGACCTCGTCGGGCGCGGGCGCGGGCGCCTCGGGAAGCTCGCCGGGCAACACTTCCTCAACCGGTCCATGGCGGTGGCAGATCAGGGCGCGCATCAGCGGGCCTCCTTGCCGCATTCCGCCTGGCGCAGCACGCCGGCATGCAGCATGGCCTGGATGTCGGCAGGCGCGACGCCCCACTCGGTCAACACATCCACGGTGTGCTCTCCGACCGCCGGCGCTGCGGTGAGCGGCCGGCGTGACAAGGCCCCGGCCGCGCGCGCATAGGGCAGGGGCTCGCCGCCGGGCTGCGCCAGCGGTTCCAGCAGCCCGAGGTGCGCCGCCTGCGGATGCGCCGCCAGGCCGTCGTAATCCCGCACGTACGCATGCAGCACGTCCTCGCGCGCCAGGCGTTCCACCCAGTGCGCGGCAGGGTGCCGCGCCAGTTGTTCCTCCATGTCCCGATGCAGGCGCTCGCGCTGCGCCATGCGCCCCGCGTTGGTGGACAGGGCGGGGTCCGCCAGCCAGTCGGTTCGTTCGAGCGCGCGGCACAGCCGCGCGAACTGGTCGTTGTTCAACGCCAGCACGGACAGACGCGCATCCGCGGTGTCGAAGACGCCATTGGGGGCGCTGACTGCCACGGCCTCCCGCTGTCCCGCAATGCCATACGCAAGGATGTCGTTCACCTGCAAGGCCGCGCAGGCCTGCAGCAGATTCAGCTGCACATGCTGGCCGCGGCCGCTGCGCGCCTGCTGATAGAGCGCGGCGCTGGCTGCCTGCACGGCGTACAGCGCGGTGGCGATGTCCGCCATCAGGAGGCCGATGCGGCGCGGCTCGCCGGCGGGAGTCTGGTTGGCGAACATCAGGCCGCTGTCCGCCTGCATCACCGAGTCGGAGGCGGGCGCGTTGGCGTAGGGGCCGTCCGGTCCGTAGCCGCTGATGGACACGTAGATCAGCCCCGGGCAACGTGCGGCCAGGCTTTCGTAGCCCACCCCCATGCGTTCGGCGACCCCAGGGCGGAAATTCTGGATTACGAGGTCCGCGCGCCGCGCCATGTCCGCCAGCAGCACTTTGCCTTGCGGCTGGCGCGCGTCCACGCACACGCCGCGCTTGCCGGCGTTGTAGGCGATGGATAGTGCGCTCTGGTCGTCGCGTAGCACACCGACGTGCCGGCCCCAGTCGCCGTCTGGCGGTTCCACCTTTACGACGTCGGCGCCTTGCTGCCACAGCATCTGCGCGCAGTACGGGCCAGCGATGCCCTGGCTGAGGTCCAGCACACGCAGTCCGGAATAGGGGCCGCTGGAAGCGTCGGTGAACGGGGAGGGCATGGGCGGATGTCGGTCCAGAGCAAGGGTTCGAAGGCGATGAAGACGATGCTAGACTCGGCCGACGCATTGGACAATCCACCGGTTTGTGCCGGGAATGGTGAACCATGATTGACAATAAGCCGGACCTGAACCTCGTCAGACTGTTTGTCGCGATGGTCGAGTCGCGCAACCTCAGCGCGGCGGCGCAGCGTTGCGGCATGACGCGGTCGAACATGTCGCACCGCCTGAAGCGGCTGGAACTCGATCTGGGCGCGCAGCTGTTCCGGCGCACCACCCGGCATGTCGAGCTGACGCAGGCCGGCCAGTTGCTGTACCAGCACGGCATCCGATTGTTGGACGAGATGCGCGCGGTGCAGGCGGCCATCGACAGCCTGGATGGGACCGTGCGCGGCGATGTGCGCATCCGGCTGCCCACTGGCCTGGGCCACCTTTATCTTGCCCCCGTGCTGCTGGATTTTGCCCGTGCACATCCCGACATTGCGCTGCGTGTGCACATCAACGACGGGATCGGCGACCTGATCTCCGCCGAAGTCGACATTGCCCTCAAGATCACTTCGTCGCCGCCTGAAGATCACGTGGCGCGGCGGCTGTGCGACATTCAGTGGTGCCTGTGCGCGTCGCCGGATTTCCTGGCGCGCAACGGGCCGGTGCAACGCATGGAGCAGTTGGGCCGCTGCGACCTGATCGCGCCGCAATCGTTGGGCCGGCGCTTCGACCTGCGGCTCAATCAGGCGCATGGCGACCCGCTGATTCTGCGCGTCGCGCCACGGCTGCAGTCAGGCGACTATCCGTTTCTGCGCGATGCAGTGCTGGCGGGTTTGGGTGTGGCGCTGCTGCCCCGCTATGCCGTGTGGGAATTGCTGCGTGACGAGACGCTGGTGCAAGTGCTGCCCGCTTATGAGCCCGAGGGGGTGGGCAACGCCATCTACCTCCTTACCGCGCCCAACCGGTTCCCGTCCATGGCGACGCGCGTGCTGGCGGATTTCATCCGCGCGCACATCGAGCGGCATGCGCCCGATTGGCGTGGAGCAGCCGCGGTCGAATGCGCTTATGCGCCGACGCGATCCTGACCCAAGCGCGTGATGGCAGCGTGCACGTCATCCACATGCACCATCAGCTCACGCACCTGCCGCAACAGCGCGAACTGGTTCAGCACGGCGCTCCAGCGAGGCGCAACCAGCAACTGTTGCCACACCGGCGAAAGTGCCGACGCATCCGGCGCCTCGCCTGCGGCCAACGCGCTGGCGAAGTCCAGGCTTTCCTGCGCTGACAGCAGTTGCATCCGGCCAGCGGCATTCAGCAGCCGAGGCGCGGTATCCGCCGGCGCGTCGGAAAAGTAGAGAATCGTCCGGGCTAGATCAGCGTCGTCCGCCGACAGCGCCGCCAACGCCGCACCGCGCAGCCGCACCGGCCCCTGGTGGCTCTCGAACACATAAATGGTCTGCGCGTCTGCGTGCGCAAGCAACCGCAGACCGCGCAGCAAGCGGGGCAGATCGGTCGTCGCCGCGTCCGTTGATGCCTTGGCCTCGACCAGCAGGCACACATCCCATACCGGCGCCGCAGCGTCGCCGGCCGACTGGCGCAGCAGTGCCACGTCCCATTCGGTCTTGGCGCGGTCTGCGTTGCCGGGGATCGACGCCGGGACGTGCATTGACGTGACCACCCGATAACTGTCGCCCGTCCTTTGCGCAAGCTGCGTGGCCATTGCGGCAATGGCGCCTTCGGCCAACGCTTCAACGGCGATGCCGCGGCGGCGCGCGTCCAGCCCCTGCGCGGCGGCCTGCGGCGTGCCGGGGCGGGGACCTTGCCGTTGCCAAAGATGTTGATAGCGTTGCACCAGCGGATCCGTGGATAACGTCTTCATGCGGCGCAGACGCGCCAAGGCGGGGTCATTCAGCAACCGGTCCAGCGGCGCGGAAATCGCCGGGCTTGTCGCGGCATCCGAGGGCTGCGCCGCAAGCAGGCGCTCGGCACCTTGCGTCAATGCCGCCCAGTCCTCGGCCGCCGCCGCCGCATGCAACGACGTCAGCGCGACCACCAACGGCCCGGCCGGCATCCCGCGGCGCTTGCCGGGATGCGCAAACGCATCGACCGCAGTACGTATCGCGCGCCGGTCCGCCTGGGCGTGCGCCGACAACGACGCGTATTCGCGCACCAGAGGGGATTGATGCCGCAGCACCATGGCCTGAAACGCAGAATCTCCGCCGCGCTCGCGCAGTGCGTCCCGAATCAGTTGCGAGAGCGCGTCTACGAACAGGCGTTCACAGGCGGATGACGGCGCTGCGTCTGCACTCAGCGCAACGCGGGCCTGTTCGATGGCGATGGCAAGCGCCGTCGCCGGGTCGGAAACTTCAAGCCCGCTGCGGGCCGCGGGCAGCGGACCCACGCGATAGCGACGCGGGATGGCGCGCAGCGTCAGGTCCAGCAGGGAATGCGGCAAAGCAGGGGGCATGAAGGTTCCGCGTCATGGCCGTCCTCGCTACCAAGGCACGATCGACAAGGCGACCGAAGCGACAACGACCACGACAATAATCGCGAGGATGTGATTGGTACGCATATTCTCTCCTTTAAGCCACCGTTCAACACTACCGGCATCCGTTGCCCCGCGTCTGCAACTGAACTTTTAATTCCTCATCGGATGTTAGCGGCGCGCTTTTGGATCGCTTTTTCTGCGTTGCCGCGAGGTATAACCGAAAACTGGCAGCGGCGAAATTCTTGCGCCGCGCCGATCGGGAGGTGCCATGCGCGACATCGTGCAATTGCGTCCGGAAGGCCTGTATTGCCCAGCCGGCGGCTTTCATATCGATCCGTGGCGGCCCGTCGAGGTCGCCGTGCTGACGCATGGTCATGGCGATCATGCACGTTCCGGCATGGGGCGTTACCACACCAGCGCCGAAGGCTTGCCCATCCTGCAATGGCGGCTGGGCGACCAGGACTACCGGGTCCATGCATATGGCGAAGTCTTCACGTTGGGTAATGCGCGCGTGTCGCTGCATCCGGCGGGCCATGTGTTGGGATCGGCGCAGGTGCGCATCGAAGTCGATGGCGAAGTCTGGGTCGTGTCCGGCGACTACAAGCGCCAGCCCGATCCGACGTGCAGCCTGTTTGAAGTCGTGCCCTGCGACACCTTCATCACCGAGGCCACCTTTGGTCTTCCTATCTACCGTTGGCCCAGCGCCTCGGACGTGGCGCGCGACATCGTGCAATGGCGCGACCACTGCGCCGCGCGCGGCGAGGCCGCCATTCTCTATTGCTACGCCCTGGGCAAGGCGCAGCGCGTGCTGGCCGAACTGATCCCCTTTGCGGACCGGCCCGTCTACCTGCACGGTGCGATCGCCGCGGGGGTGGACGTCTATCGCAAGGCCGGCGTGCCGCTCGCCGACACGCGCCTGGTCATCGACGCGGATGGCCCTTCCGCGGCCTCGGGAACGGGATTTGCTGGAGAGCTGATCCTGGCGCCGCCGTCGGCGGCGGGCAGTGCATGGCTGCGGCGCTTCCGCAAGGCGCAGCATGGCTTCGCGTCCGGCTGGATGCGGCTGCGCGGCAACCGCCGGCGCCGCAACATGGACCGCGGCTTTGTCGTGTCGGACCATGCCGATTGGCCTGACCTGCTGCGCACCATCCACGACACCGGCGCCAAGCGTGTCATTGCCACGCACGGCGACACCGAGGCGCTGGTGCGTACGTTGAATGAATCCGGCATCGCCGCCGAGACGCTGGTGACGCAGTATGGCGAAGACGATTAGGGCTGCCATCGAACGAAGATCGACAGGGGAACGGACGCAGGCATGAAGCGATTCGCGGCGTTGTATCAGGAGCTGGACCGCAGCACCGCCACGTTGGATAAGCGCGCGGCGCTGGTGGCGTACTTCCGCGATGCCCCGCCGCGCGACGCGGTCTGGGCGCTGTATCTGCTGGCCGGCGGCAAGATCACCAGCACACGTAAGAAGATCGCGGGGGTTGGCGAGTTGCGGGCCTGGGCGGCCGACGCTTCCAGCACTGCGCCCTGGCTGCTGGACGCCTGCTATGACCAGGTCGGCGACTTGGCTGAAACTCTGGCGCTGCTCGTCCCGGATCCGGAAGTGGCCGCGCCGGATCGCGGCCTGGCTGACTGGATCGAAGAAATTCTCTTACCCGTCGCGAACCGCGACGAGACCGAGCGGCGGGAGGTGGTCGTCTCGGCCTGGCTGGGCTTGCCCTATGCAGAACGCCTGGTCTTCAACAAGCTGCTGACCGGCGCGCTGCGCGTCGGCGTGTCTCAGCGCATGGTGCAGCAGGCGCTGGCCGAAATGTCGGGGGTGCCCATCGCCCGCATTGCGCAGCGCATGCTGGGCGCGTGGTCGCCCAGCCCGGCGTTCCTGCGCGATCTGCTCAGCGCCGAGGAACTGCCCGGCGACCGCCAGCAACCGTATCCGTTTTTCCTGGCGTCACCGCTCGAAGGCGATCCCGCCGTGCTTGGGCCCATCGACGAATGGCTGCTCGAATGGAAGTGGGACGGCATCCGCGCGCAGCTCATCCGGCGGCGTGGCGAGGTGTCCATCTGGTCCCGTGGCGAAGAGCGGCTGGACGGCCGCTTTCCGGAAGTTGAAACGGCGGCCGCCGCGCTGTACGTGGACTGCGTCATCGACGGGGAACTGCTGGCCTGGCAGGACGGCAACACGGACCCCATGCCGTTCTCGGCCCTGCAGACCCGCATCCAGCGCCTGAAACCCGGTCCCAAGTGGCTGGCCGAGGCGCCGGTGCAGTTGCTGGCGTATGACCTGCTCGAACTTGAAGGCGAGGACCTGCGCGAATTGCCGCAGGCCGAGCGCCGCGAGCGCCTGGAGGCGCTGCTGCGCCGCCATCCCGACCCACGGCTGCGGATGTCGCCGGCCGTCGCGCCGGCAAGCTGGGACGAGGCCCACGCGCTGCGCGGCGAATCGCGCGAGCGCGGCGTCGAAGGCTTCATGCTCAAGCGCCGCAGCGCGCCATACCAAAGCGGGCGGCGGCGCGGCGACTGGTGGAAGTGGAAGATCGACCCGCTCACCATCGACGCCGTGCTGCTGTACGCGCAGTCGGGCCACGGCCGCCGAAGCACGCTCTACACCGACTACACCTTCGGGCTGTGGGAAGGCGACGCGCTGGTGCCCATTGCCAAGGCCTACTCAGGCCTGGACGATAAAGAGATTCTGGAACTGGACCGCTGGCTGCGGGCGCACACGCGCGAGCGCTTCGGTCCGGTGCGCTCGGTCGAACCGGTGCAGGTGTTTGAACTGGGCTTCGAAGGCGTGAACATCTCCAAGCGTCACAAGTCCGGAATCGCCGTGCGCTTTCCGCGCATCCTGCGCTGGCGGCACGACAAGCCGGCGGATCAGGCTGATCAGCTGGACACGCTGAAGGCGCTGGCACGATGAGCGGCACGGCCCGGGGCAGGGATGCGCCGCTGGTCGCGTGGTTTGCGGCGCGCGGCTGGAAAGCCGCGCCTTTTCAACGCGAGACGTGGCGCCGCTATCTGGACGGCGAGTCGGGCCTGCTGCACACGCCCACCGGCAGCGGCAAGACGCTGGCGGCATTTGGCGGCCCGTTGCTTGAAGCGCTTTCGGAAGACATGCCGGCAAAGGCGGCCACCGGCGAAGGTCCGCGCGTCTTGTGGGTGACGCCGCTGCGCGCGTTGGCTGCGGACACGACGCGGGCCTTGACGCAGACGGCGGCCGAACTGGGCATTGACTGGACCGTTGCGCTGCGCACGGGCGACGCCAGCGCACGCGACAAGCGGCTGGCGCGGCAGGGCAAGGCGCACGTGCTGGTGATCACTCCGGAATCGCTGGCGCTGCTGCTGTCCTATGCAGACGCTTCGATGCGCTTTCGCGCCTTGCGCTGCATCGTGGTCGACGAATGGCATGAACTGCTGGGCAACAAGCGCGGCGTGCTGCTGCAGCTATGCCTGGCGCGGGTCCGCAAGCTGTCGCCGGCGGCTCGAACGTGGGGGTTGTCCGCCACGCTGGGCAACCTGGATGAGGCCCGCGCAGTGCTGCTGCCGCAGGCGCCCGAAAGCGCCCTGGTGGCCGGCGCCAGGCCGCGCAAGATCCAGATCTCCACCTTGCTGCCTGAACGCAGCCGTGCGCTGCCGTGGGCGGGCCACCTGGGGCTGTCGCAGCTGGAACGGGTCTTCAAGCGGCTGTTCGATGTGCGCGCAACGCTGCTCTTTACCAACACGCGGGCGCAGGCCGAGCTGTGGCACCGCGCGCTCGAATCGATCTGGCCCGAGGATCCGCGCACACTCGCGCTGCATCACGGTTCGCTGGACCCCAAGCTGCGCGCCATAGTCGAACAAGGGCTGCGCGACGGCACGGTGCGCTGCGTCGTGGCCACGTCCAGCCTGGATCTGGGCGTGGACTTTCCGGCGGTGGATCAGGTGCTGCAGATCGGCAGCCCCAAGGGTGTCGCGCGGCTGTTGCAACGCGCCGGCCGCGCCAAGCACCGGCCCGGCGAGTCCGGCAACGTGGTCTGCGTGCCCGCGCAGGCGCTGGAACTGATCGAGTATGCCGCGGCCCGGCAGGCGATCGCGCGCGGCGAGATCGAGTCCCGCGTGCCGCCCATCGGCAGCCTGGATGTGCTGGCGCAGCACGCCGTGACGCTGGCGCTGGGTGGCGGCTTCGAAGCTGGCGATCTGTTTGAGGAGGTGCGCGGCACGCATGCCTACGCCACGCTCGACGCCGCGACCTGGCAGGCCGTGCTGGATTTCATCGTGCAGGGCGGACGCGCGCTCGCGAAGTATCCGGACTATCACCGCGTCGTGCGCGATGAAGACGGCTGCTATCGCGTGCATGACCGGCGCATCGCATTCCGGCATCGGCTGTCCATCGGCACCATCACGTCCGACGGCGCGGTGGCGGTGAAATATCTGCGAGGCGGCGGCCTGGGATCGGTCGAGGAGGGCTTTCTGGCGCGCTTGCGGCGCGGCGACCGGTTTCAATTTGCCGGGCGCACGCTGGAACTGGTGCGGCTGGAGGGCATGGTGGCTTACGTTCGGCGGGCAAAGGGCGGAGACGGACCCGTCGCGACCTGGCAGGGCGGACGCATGCCCTTGTCCACGCAATTGGCGAGCGAGGTCGAGAGCCTTTACTCCCATCCCGGCGAGCATCCGGAGATGCGTGCCGTTGCCCCGCTGCTCCGCATCCAGGAACAGGCCAGCGCGCTGCCCGACCACGGCCGTCTGGTGGCCGAACTGATCAAGACGCGGCGCGGCTCGCATCTGTTCCTGTTTCCGTTTGCAGGCCGCGCCGTGCATGAAGGCATCGCTGCGATGGTCGCCCTGCGCTGGGGCCGGCGGCAGGCCAACACCATCTCCTACACCGTCAACGATTATGGCCTGATGCTGACGCTGGCGGAACCCGCAGCCCTGGACGACACGCTGCTGCGCGCACTGCTCAGCCCGGACAACATGGCCGACGACCTGCGCGAAGGCGTCAATCTGGGCGAAATGGCGCGCCGTCAGTTTCGAGAGATCGCGCGTGTCGCGGGGTTGTTGACGCCATCGCTGCCGGGGCCGGCGGCGCGTTCGCTGCGGCAGGTGCAGGCCTCCAGCGGGCTGCTCTACGACGTGCTGCGCCGCTACGATCCCGATCACCTGCTGTTGGCGCAGGCCGAGCGCGAAGTCTTTGAACTGCAACTGGAGGCGCCTCGCCTCCTGGCGGCGCTGCAGGACTGCCAGCGGCGCGAGCTGGCCTTGCGCGAGCCGCGCGCGCTCACGCCGCTGTCGTTTCCGCTGTGGACGGAAAGCCTGCGCGGGCAGCTCAGCACCGAAACCTGGCAGGCACGAGTCAAGCGCGCCGCCGAGCAACTGGAGAAGCGGTATGCGCGAATCGCCTGAGGCGGGGCTTGCGATGGCGCTGGCAGGCGAGCCTGTCGTCCTGCTGGGGGCGCGCGCGCTGCACTGGCCTGCGCGATCCCGGCTGGTGATCGCCGACCTGCATCTGGGCAAGAGCCACGTCTTTCGGCAGGCGGGCATCGCCGTGCCGCGCGGGGCGACGATGGACGACCTGCGGCGCCTGACGGACCTGATCGCCGCGACGGGCGCCACGGAGCTTTTGATTGTGGGCGACGTCCTGCACGGGCCCGCCGCGCAGGCCGCGTGGCGCGATGCGTGGATTGCGTGGCGCGAGTCGAATCCGGACGTGGACGTGGCGGTGCTGGCCGGCAACCATGACCGCGCGCTGGACGCCCCGGCGCTGGGCATGCGCCAGCTTGGCGAGGCGTGGGCAGATGGCCCGTTCCTGTTCCGCCACCTGCCGACACCGGACACGCAGGGCCGGCACGTGATCGCCGGCCACGTCCACCCGAAAACGCGTGTGCCGGGCGTCCCGCGCAGCTGGCCCGCGTTCTGGCTGCGTGAAGGCATCACCGTGCTGCCGGCGTTTTCCGATTTCACCGGCGGCCATGCGGTGCAGGGCGGGCAGGGGGCTTCGTTGGTCGCTTGCGTGGAAGGCGATGCGTTGCCCTTGGGTTGGACGCCGCCGAAGCGGTGATGGGCACGGCGCTTGCTGTCCGGGGACATAACCCAACGCAGCACCTACGCATCGCCATGACCGAACGTTCCGACCCGTCACCTCAACGGCATTTCGCGCACCAACGATTGAATCAGGTCCTATCCGACGCCCAAGCGCCGTTGGATCCCGGCCGTTGGCTGCGCGTCCTGGTGGAACACGGATGCGATCAACTGCCCTTGCCGGCGTCGGGCCAAACGTTGGATCGGTGGCGCGCGTTGGCGCGCGTGGCCGAGGTGGACCTGAGTCTGGTCAAACTCTACGAAGGACACACCGATGCGCTCGCTATCCTGGCGGAACTGCGTGCGCCTGCTGCACCTGCAAAGAGCCGCTGGGCGGTGTGGTGCGCGGAGCCCCCGGATCATCGCGTGCAGATCATTCCGCAGCCCGATGGCACGGCGGTGCTGCAAGGCACCAAGGCGTGGTGTTCCGGCGCGGCCGCCGTCACGCATGCGCTTGTCAGCGGATGGAATCCGGCGGGCGAGGCCTGTCTGGCCGCGGTGGCAATGGATCAGGACGGTGTGCAGGTGACCGATGCCGGCTGGCATGCCGTGGGCATGCGCGCGTCGGCAAGCGTGGACGTGGTCTTTCGAGACGCGCGGTGTGCGCTGGTTGGCGAGCCTGGCGCGTACGTGCATCGCCCGGGATTTCTGCACGGCGGCGCCGGTATCGCGGCGTGCTGGTACGGCGGGTTGCTGCACATTGCACAGACTTTGCACCGGGCCATGCCCAGGCATTCCGCCGACCCGCATCGGCTGGCGCATCTGGGCGCCATCGACGTCGCCCTGGCGCAGGCCCGGGCCGTGTTGCGGGAGACCGCCGCCGAGATCGACGCGCATCCGCGGGACGCGTGTGCGTTGGCCTGCGCCCGCGCGCGGCTGGCCGTGGAAGCGGCTGCGTCGGTGGTGGTGGAACGGGCCGCGCGGGCGTTGGGCGCGGGTCCGTTGTGCCGCGACGCGGACTTTGCGCAGGTAATGGCCGATCTGCCCGTG
>NZ_DIEJ01000239.1:0-14954 GCF_002418565.1 Achromobacter sp. UBA5777
GCATCCGCTGGCCGCGTCGTGCCGCCGCCCCCGCAGCGCGTGTCCACGGGCGACGCGCCCGCAACACCCCGCTCGGGCGCCGCATCGCGCACACCCGCCAAGCTGGACCTGCCCGAAGAGGAAATCACCTCGACCCGTCTGGACCTGAGGGATTGATCGTGCGCCAGGCCCAGATTCGCCAGATTTTGTTCCTGATCGTCCTGACGGTCATCTACCTCAGTTTTGAACTCGGCTTCAACGCCCGGCTGCTCGACGTGGTGGGCAGCCGCGCCACGCCGCACGATATCGAGGAACTGGAGTTCTTCGGCCGCACCCTGTCCGGCGTCGCCGCCGCGCTGGTGGTGCTGCAGCTGATGCTGACCCGGCGGCTTGCCACCGGCGGCCGGCCGTCGTATCTGAAGATCGCCGTGGCCTGCGTCGTGACCGCGCTGCTCGTCTTCAGCGCCATCAAGATGATGGTGAACGTGCTGGTCGACTCGCGCGACGGCGAGTTCCGCCGCATCGCCACCAACGCCGGGCTGCTGCAACGCTCGCTGGTTCAGGGCGACCTGCATCTGGATGGGCTGGTGGACGACGGCGTTTACGCGCGGCCCGAGGGCAAGGCGTTCCTGGCGGTGTTCCAGGTGCTGCTGTCCAACATCGACAATCTGGACGAGAAGGTCGAACCCAAGAAGCGCCAGGTCATCCGCACCGACCTGCAGCGCCAGATGAAGACCTTCACCTTCGACGACCGGGAAGTCCGCATGACGTCCCCGGGCATCCGCGGTTATCACCAGGTCTACACCAGCGTGATGCAGTCCGTGGCCGAGCGCTGGAAGAAATACGCCGGCGTGCCTGTCCCATCAGACATCGGCCTTGCGCGCGAACAGGATCGTGCGTGGGGCGACTACCGCCGCAACCTGTCGCGCCGTGGCTGGACGCCCGACAGCGTGCCGGCCCGCTACCAAGGCCGCGTGGTGCAGGACGTGCGCAAGCGCATTCCCGTGCCGGCCGGCTGGCAGCCGCACGACCGCGCCACCTTCAATGAAGCGGTCGCGCAGCAATATTGGAAGACCATGCGCAGCCGCACCGTGCATGTCGAGGGCGATGCCATTCCGCCCGGCCTGTCGTACGAAGACTTCGTGGCGCGCCCCGGCGTGCAGAAGCTGCTGCGCCAGACCTTGATGGTGCCGGCCACCATGAGCGTCGCGCCCAACTACACCGACGCCGCCAGCTTCAAGCGGCTGTACGACGGCATGCTGGACCGGGCCGTGGACGAAGCCATGCCGCGCTTTTCCGCCAGCAGCGCGGACTTTGCGCGCGGCGGCCAGCATCAACAGCTGGGCCAGGACGCCGCGCGCGCGGCCATCGTGCCGCCGGTTGCGCTGCTGTTCTCGCTGCTGGGTGCGGTGGGCCACTTCGGCAAGCTGCTTTACCTGATCGTCAAACTCGTCGTCTGGCTGCGCACGCCCGCCGGCCAGCAGCCGGGGCGCACCGCCACGCGCGCGNNAGCGCGCGGCCGGCCTGGCGCTGGTGTTGACGCTGGCCTGCGTCTGGACGGCGTTCTCGTTCATGCAGAACGGCGTGACGCAAAGCGAACTCTTCCAGCAGATGTCGCGCGTGGAAGGCGGGCGCGATGACGAGTCGATCGGTCAGGCGCTGCGGCGCCGCGTGCTGGCCAATGTGGCGCATGTGATCGTCGTGGGCCAGGCCTACACCTATCCTTTCAACGAAGCCGTGCGCACGACGGTGCTGGGCGGCTTCCGGTTCGGATACCACGGCGATGCGAGCTAGCCGTCTGATCGCCGCGCTGCTGGCCGCCGCCCTGCCCTGGTCCCGCGCCAGCGCCGCGTGCCTGGGCATGCAGGTGCATGCGCATCGCGGCGCGCCCGCGCTGCCCGAGAACTCGTTGGCCTCGATTCGTGCGGCTTACGCCGGCGCGTGGGACGGCGTCGAAATCGACATGCAGCGTCTGAAGGACGGCGTCTGGGTGCTGCACCACGACCTGCTGACCGGCAGGACGGTAAGCGGCGTCGGACGCAAGGCCGTGCTGCAACTGTCCAGCGACCAATGGCGCGACGCCAAGTTGACGGGCGCGGGCGGCGGAGCGCCCCCGCCGTTCCTGACCGATGCGCTGCGCGTCGCCGCCGCGCAGCCCGCCAAGACCTTCAATGCGGAACTGAAGGTCGTCTACCGCGACTGCGCGCCGGTTTCCAAGCTGGTCGCCGGCATGAAGGCCGCGCTGCCGCACGGCAACTGGATGATCACGTCCGCCTTTCCCGAGGCGCTGCGCTGCGTGCGCGGCACCGACCGGCAGGGCTATCTGGGCCTGATCGTTTTCGACCCGCGCCACGCGGAGTCCCTGGGCGCAAGCCCCCTCGGCAAGTATGTGTCGCAGCGCGCCACCGCCCCCAAGCTGACGCGCCAGTGGCTGGCCAATCTGGCCGCCACCGTCGGCGCGCCGGTGGGCGTGCACGTGGACGCCTTGACGCTGTCCGCCAACCCGCAACTGCTGCGCGACGCCGCCGCGCAATCCGTGCGCGTCTTCGTGTACGCGGTGGGCGGCGATGCGGCGCTGGCGCAGCAGCTGCGCGCCACGAAGCAGCGCGAAGGCTATCTGCCGTCCGGCGTCATCATCGACGGCGATGCGCAGGCGTTCTGCCGGGCGGTGGGCGGATAGCGTCAATAGGCGGGGGGCTTCGCCTCGCGTCCCGCCGACGCGGCCTGCGCCAGCGCCCGCGTGATGATGCTGGTCGACACGTTGGCGAAATAGCGCGCGCCCATGGCCCCGTACTTTTCCTCGTCCTGCGGCGTCAGCGCGATGATGCCGGAACACTTGCCTGCCCCGGCGATCGCGCGCAGCCCGGCCTCGATGGCGCGTTGCACGGGTGCGGCATTCCAGTCGCTGCCGTGGCCCATTGCGTGCGCCAGATCGTTGGGGCCGATGAACACTGCATCCACGCCGTCCACGGCCGCAATCTCGCCCGCCGCCGCAATGGCCTCGGACGTTTCGATCATGGCGATGAAGCCGATGCCGTCATTGCTGCGCTGCGTGTGCCCGGCGCCGCCGAATGCCCCGTAACCCGCGGCGCGTGTGCTGAAGGCGCTGCCGCGGCGGCCCACTGGCGGATAGTGGATCATGCCGGCGAGGCGCCGCGCCTGCTCGGCGCTTTCCACCATGGGCACCTGCACGGCGCTTGCGCCCATGTCCAGGATGCGCGGCAGATCCTGCTCGAAGCAGCGCACGATCGGCACGATGCCCGTGGCGCGTGCGGCGCGCAGCATGTGCTCGGTCATGCCGAAATCGGCACTGCCGTGCTCGTTGTCAAGGATGATGAAATCGAAGCCGGCATACGCACACATCTCGACGATGGCCGGGCTGGGCAATCCGTTGAACAGGCCGCGCAGCGGCTTGCCACTGCGCAGCATGTCCGGCAGACGGCCGTCCAGCGGGAAGCGGGGATCGGTCATGCAAGTCTCCTGTGTCGGGGCGGGGTCAGTCGGCCTGGATGCCGGCGTCCTTGATCACCTTGCCCCATTTATCGATTTCGCTGCGCTGGAACTGCGAGAACTCTGCCGAGCCGCGGCCGTCGGGCGCCACGCCCAACGTCAGCAGCTTGGCGCGCACGTCCGGGCTGTTGACGATGGCCGCAATCTCGCGTCCCAGCCGCTCCACCACCGGCGCGGGCGTGCCCGCCGGTGCAAAGATGCCCTGCCACGATTGCATCGCAAAGCCCGGCAAGCCCAGTTCGGCCAGCGGCTTGACGCCCGGCAGATCCGCCAGCGGCGTGGCCGATGTAACGCCCAGCACTTTCACCCGCTTGGCATCGATCATCGGACGCGCGGCCGCGACCGTTTCAAACACCATGTCGATCTGTCCGCCGATCAGGTCCACCATCGACTGCGATCCGCCTTTGTAGACGATCTGGCGCAAGCGTGTATTGGAAATCGATTGAAAGAGCTGCCCCGACAGATGCTGCGATGTGCCCGCGCCGGCCGTGCCGTACGTCAGCCCGTCCGGATCGGCCCGCGCGGCATCGATCACCTGCTGCACTGTGTTGAACGGGCTGTCTGCCCGCACCACCAATGCGTTGCTGACCATGCCCACCAGGCTGACGGGCGTGAAGTCCTTGACCGGGTCATAGCCCAGCGACTTGATGAAGAACGGATTGACGGCATGCGTGGTGATGGTGCCGCCCACGATGGTGTAGCCATCGGGCTCGGCGCGCGCCACCTGTTGCGTGCCCACAATGCCGGACACGCCCGGCTTGTTCTCGACGATGACTGACTGCCCGAGACGAGCGCTCAACTGCTCGGCCATCAGACGTGCGACGCCGTCGGACACGCCGCCCGGCGAGAACGGCACGATGTATCGGATGTTCTTGGTCGGCCAGGCGGGCGCGCCGCCTTGGGCGTGGGCCAAGCCGGCGGTCAACCCGATGGCCGCGACGGCGGTCAGGGTGCGTACAAAAATGCTGCGCATGCGTTTGTCTCCTGGAGTCGATGAGCGCGGTCTGTGCGCGCTTTCATTGGGTAGTGCCGGAAAAAGGGGAATAGCGAATCTTCAGGGCCCCGCCCGGACCGTCGCGCGTTCAACCAGGCTGCAGGGAATCACGATGTCGCGCGGCCGCAGCTCGGCCTGCATCTGTTCGCGCAGCAGGGCGACAGTGGCGTCCACCATGGGTTCGACCTGCTGACGCACGGTCGTCAGGCGATACGCGCCCCAGGCCGCCTGCGGCACATCGTCAAAGCCCACGACGGCCACGTCCTCCGGCACGCGCAGGCCCAGCTCCTGACGGAGCACATCCAGCGCCGCAATCGCCATGTGATCATTGCCGGCAAACAGCGCGTCCGGCGCATTGGCGGCAAACATCTTCCGCACGGCGGCCTGCGCCAGATCGAAGTCGTAGTGGCCCACTTCGCGGCAGGCGACGTCGTGGCCCAACTCGGTCAACGCGTCCCGGTAGCCCCGTTCGCGTTCGATGCTGGTCGACGAATCCTCCAGCCCCGCCAGAAATCCAAAGCGCCGGTAGCCGCGCGCCACCAGCAGGCGCGCCACCAGTTGGCCGCCCGCATAGTTGTCGGACGTGACCGAGCTGCTGGCGTGACGTGCCAGGCCGCCCAGGATGGACACCCGATTGAACTGCACCACCGGCACGCCAACTTCTGCGCAACTGCGCGCCACGTTGGACGACAGCATGGCAGACGCCATGACGATGCCATCGACCTGGTATTGCAGGATCTCGGCCAGCACGCCGTCGGCCGCCTCGTCCACCTCTGCGATGAACATCAGCACGTGATAGCCCTCTTTCTGCAGCTTCTGCGACAGCCGCTCAATCACCAGCGGGTAGAACTGGTTTTCCAGATAGCTCATCACCAATGCGACGATGCGGCTGCGGCGGGTAATCAGGCTGCGCGCCAGCGCGTTGGGCCGATAGCCCAGTTTCTGCGCGGCCGCCAGCACCTTGCGCCGCGTCTCTTCGGACACGCTGGCGCCCGGCGTGAACGTGCGGCTGACGGCGGACTGCGACACTTGCGCCAGATCCGCCACGTCCTGCGCGCGCGGCGCCGTCCTCATGCCGCGGTCCATCCTGCATCCAGCATCAGCGCGCTTCCGGTCATCAGGCTGGATGCGTCACTGGCCAGAAACACGACGGCGCCCATCACCTCGTCCAGACGGCCGACGCGGCCCAGCGCGTTGCGCGCACACACCCAGTCCCGAAAGCCGGGCTGCTCCAGCATGCCCGCCGTCATGGGTGTTTCGATGAAGGTCGGGCACACGGTGTTGACACGGATGTTCGCTGCGCCCAACTCCCACGCCAAAGCGCGCG
Source organism: Achromobacter sp. UBA5777 (assembly GCF_002418565.1). Classification (NCBI taxonomy): domain Bacteria; kingdom Pseudomonadati; phylum Pseudomonadota; class Betaproteobacteria; order Burkholderiales; family Alcaligenaceae; genus Achromobacter; species Achromobacter sp. UBA5777. The sequence continues at coordinate 5,811 of NZ_DIEJ01000239.1, forward strand.
TCATGCCTTCCAGCGCGTGCTTGCTGGCGCAATACAGCGTGCGCCGCGGACTGCCCACGTGCCCCATCTGCGACGACACATTCACGATGGACCCTGCACGGCCCTCCTGCAGCAGGCGGCGCGCCACGGCCCGGCTGGTATAGAAAGCCGCCTTCACGTTCAGGTCGAGCACGGCGTCAATGTCCTCGTCGGACTGCTCGACCAGCGGCTTGGGACGATTCATGCCCGCGTTGTTGACCAGGATGTCAAAGGGCTCGGCGCGCGCGACCGCCTGGTCTACGGCGGCGGAATCCGTCACGTCCAGCACCAGCGGCGCACAGCCGATGCCTTCGGCCCGCAAGGCTTCGCACACTTGCGCCAGTTCCGGCTCGCGCCGGGCCGCCACCGTCACATGCGCGCCCGCGCGGCCCAGCGCGGCGGCCGCCGCCAGTCCGATGCCGCCGCTGCCGCCCGTCACCAGGGCGCGGCGTCCGTCCAGGCGGAAGTCCGGTCCTTTGGGCAGCGCAATCATGCCTGGGCCTCCACCGGCCGATACCACGGCAGGTCGGGGCGATTGCCATAGCGGCGCACGCGGATGTTGGCCTGTTCGCCGTGGCCCGCAAAATTCTCCATGTGGCACAGGCGGGAGCAATACTCGCCCATCGCCGCGCTGGCCTCGTCCGTCAGCACGCGCTGATAGGTGCAGGTCTTCAAGAACTTGCCCACCCACAGGCCGCCGGTGTAGCGGGCGTTGCGGTTCGTCGGCAGCGTGTGGTTGGTGCCGATCACCTTGTCGCCAAAGCTGACGTTGGTGCGCGGTCCCAGAAACAGCGCGCCGTAGTTCGTCATCCGGTTCAGGAAGTAATCGGGATCGCGCGTCATGACCTGCACGTGCTCGAACGCCAGGTCATCGGCCACCTGCAGCATTTCCTCATCGCTGTCGCAGACGATGACCTCGCCGCAATCGGCCCACGCCTTGGCCGCGATGCCGGCCGTCGGCAGTATCGACAGCTGGCGCTCGACTTCGGCCAGCGTGTCGCGCGCCAGTTGCTCGCTGGTGGTCAGCAGCACCGCGGGAGACGTGGGGCCGTGTTCCGCCTGACCCAGCAGATCGACGGCGCACAGCTCGCCATCCACGCTGTCGTCGGCGATCACCAGCGTCTCGGTCGGCCCTGCGAACAGGTCGATGCCGACCCGGCCGTACAACTGCCGCTTGGCCTCTGCCACGAACATGTTGCCCGGGCCGACCAGCATGTCCACGGGCGCCACGCTGGGCGTGCCCACCGCCATCGCCACCACGGCCTGCACGCCGCCCAGCACCAGGATCTCGTCGGCGCCCGCCATGTCCATCGCGGTCACAATGGCCGGATGCGGCTTGCCCTGATACGGCGGCGCCGTGGACACGATGCGCTTGACGCCCGCCACCTTGGCGGTCAGGACGCTCATGTGCGCCGAGGCCAGCAGCGGATATTTGCCGCCCGGGATGTAGCAGCCCACCGCGTTCATCGGCACGTGCTTGTGGCCCAGGACCACGCCGGGATAGGTTTCCACTTCGACGTCGCGCATCGAGTCGCGCTGGATCTGCGCAAAGTTGCGGACCTGGCTCTGGGCGAACGCAATGTCCTCGATCTCGCGCGCCGACAACTGCTTGCGCGCCGCTTCGATCTCGGCACGCGACAGGCGGAAGTCCGCCGGGTCCCAGTTGTCGAACTTGCGGCTGTAATCGCGCACGGCGTCGTCGCCACGGGTTTCGATGTCGCGGATGATGTCTTCGACGGTGGCGCGCACCTTGGCGTCGTCGTCGGTCTTGACGGCGGCGGTCCGGCCGCGCTTCAGATAACGGATCATGGTCTCGGGTCCTGCAAGCGTTGAAAGTTCATCGATGGAGCGCACTTTCAAATCCTTGCATACGTATGCAAATAGGGAGAAACCCGGAGATCGCGCACACGCCGACCCTCGCTTCCACTTGCGCGGGATCGCCCCGCAATCGCGGATGCGCTGTCAGGCTGCCGACAGCCGGGCGCCGGGCGCTTTCGCTACACTCACGGGATTCCGCATCGATGACCGCCGGGCCGGCCCACGCGCAAACGCGAGGCGGACGGCAAGCGGCCGTGCTCACGTCCTCCCCTCATGTCGCATCCCGAATCGTTCAATCTGAAGCAGATCGCCGTGCCGGCGTTCGGCCCGTCGCTGCTATACGGCATCAGCAACGGCGCCATTCTTCCCGTGATCGCGCTCACCGCGCGGGAACAAGGCGCGTCATTCGCAGCCGCAGGTCTCATCGCCGCGCTCATCGGCGTCGGCTCGCTGCTCTCCAACATACCGTCCGCGCTGATCACCGAGCGCTTCGGCGAAAAGCGCGCCATGGCCGGCGCCGCGCTGTTGAGCGTGGCTGGTCTGCTGCTGGTGATCGGCGTGCCGCATCTCTGGGTGCTGGCGCTGGCCATGCTGATGCAGGGCTGCGCGCAATCGGTGTTCCAGCTGGCGCGCCAAAGCTACATGATCGAGGTCGTGCCGCTGACGTACCGCGCGCGCGCCCTGTCCACGCTGGGCGGCACAACGCGCATCGGCACCTTCATCGGCCCCTTCGCGGGCGCGGCGCTGATTCACTTCATCGGGCTGGACGGCGCGTACTGGATTGCCGTCTGCGCCATGCTCGGCGCGGGAATCATCGCCATCAAGGCGCCCGACATCGAACCCTCGCACACCAAGACCACCGGCGCGCCGCGCGCACGCATCGGCGAAGTCGCGCGCGATCATCGCGGCGTGTACGCCACGCTGGGGGTCGGCGTGATGCTGATCAGCGCGCTGCGCGCGTCGCGTCAGGTGGTGATACCGCTGTGGGCAGACCATCTTGGGCTGGACGCCACCACCACGTCGCTTGTTTATGGCCTGGTTGCGGCGGTCGACATGTCGGTGTTCTATCCCGCCGGCAAGGTCATGGACCAGCGCGGCCGCTTGTGGGTGGCGTTGCCGTGCACGCTGTTGATGGGCTTGAGCTTGATGGCGATCCCGCTGACCAGCGGGGTGACGAGCTTCATCCTGGTGTCGCTGCTGCTGGGCTTTGGCAACGGCATCGGGTCGGGCATCGTGATGACGCTGGGCGCGGATGCCGCGCCGCCCGGCGCGCGCACGCAGTTTCTGGGTATCTGGCGGTTCATGGCCGATCTGGGTGCGAGCGGCGGGCCGGTGGCGCTGTCGGCGCTGACGGCGTTGTTGTCGCTGGGTGGCGCGTCGTTTGGCGTGGGAACGTTGGGGTTGGTGGCGGCGGGGGTGTTCTGGCGGTGGCTGCCGCGGCGGGCGTCGGCATAGCGCCCGCCTTCGCTGGCAAGATGTGCTGATCCGCCAGCCACCGAGGGCGCGCGATTTTCGCGGACACTGACCAGCTCACCGCTCAATGTCCGCTCGTCGACGCCATCAATCCCGCGTTGAAAACCGGAGCGGCCTCGCCCGCCAGCGATACATTGATGCAGGCTGGCAGACCGCTGTCGGCGGCCCCCTTCAACGCGTAGGCCAGACCATCCACGTCGCGTGCCGCAAAGCCCGCGCCGCCCAGCGCAGACGCCACGTCGTGATACCGCGCGGTCGGTGAAAGCTCGCAGCCGATCAGCCGCTGCGGACCATAGGTGCGCATCTGGATCAGATGCTCGGCGTTCCAGCGCAGGTCGTTGCCGATCACCGCAATGACCGCCGCGCCTTCGCGCACCGCCGTATCCAGCTCCATCAAGTGAAAGCCGGCGGTGCCGTCGCCCATCATGACGACCACCGTGGCTTCGGGCCGTGCGATCTTCGCGGCGATCGCGTAGCAGACGCCTGCCCCGATCGCGCCGGACATGCCGTTGATGATGCGTACCGGCGCCTGGCAGAACGCCTGCGCCCACTGGCCGAACTCGCCGCCGTCGCAGATCAGGATCGGATCCGGCGCGGACGCCAGGAATGCCTGCACGGCCTCGCACAGCGCGCGCGGGCCCAGCGCTCCCTCGACAGGCGCGGACGGCGCCTGGATCGTCCGGCTACGCAGCGCGTCATCCACCTGTTCCTGCCACGCCAGACGCTCGGCCGACGCTTGCCCCGCCCGTATCGCGGCTAGCGCCGCAACCGGGTCGGCTTGGAACGCCAACACCAGACGCTCGCCGAGGAGACGGCCCGCGCGTTCCAGCATCGCGGGATCCGGGTCGATCACCGCGACGCGTGCATTGTCGCCAATCGCGCCCGTGCCGCCGAATCCCAGCGTGAAGTCCAGGCACTTTCCCGCCAGAACGATCAGATCCGCGCTTGGCATGATGCCGGCCAACGTGCCCAGCGAGGGGTCCTTCAGCCCGCGCGGGCTTTCCATCGGAATGATGCGCAGGCCCAGCGCGGCTTCCGCGGCCGCCCGGGCGGAACGGCCGTGCGACCGCGCGCTCGTCGGTCCCCCCAATACCAACGGGCGGCGGGCGGCATTCAACAGTTCAGCCAGTTGACCCACATGCGCCGCATCCGGCGCGACAGCCAGCCGATCTGCGGGCGCCTCGGGCAGATCCGCGATGCCCGATTCGACAGTCAGCAGATCAAACGGAAGCGCCACGTGGACAGGGCCGCGACGAGGCGCAAGCGCCTGCGTCATGGCATCTTCAAGCGCGGGGCAAAGTTCTGCCGCGGACTGCGGACGCACCGACAACTTGGTCAATGGCCGGGTGATGGCGACCTGGTCCAGCTCCTGGAACGCACCCGAGCCATCTTCCGACACCGACGAATCGCCCGAGATAAGCAGCACCGGGCTTTCCGCCTGCGAAGCCGAGTACAGCGGCGCGAGCCCATTGGTCAGGCCCGGCGCCGCCGTGACCATGGCCACGCCGAGCTCGCCCGTGATCTGCGACCACGCATCGGCCATGTAGACGGCAGCCGCTTCGTGCCGCACGTGAACGATGCGGATGCCGGCGTCGATGCACGCATCGTAGAGCGGCATGATCTGATTGCCCGACAGGCTGAAGATGGTGGTGACGCCCCGACGGCGAAGCGAGCGGATGATCAGTTCAGAACCCAGCACGTGCGTCTCCTTGAAATTGTGTTTTGGACTTATGCCACCGACAGCGCTTGCGACAGCGCATGCTTGACGAATCGCGCGCCGCCGCTCATGCCCCTTCCCTGCGGCCATACCAGGCTGAGCGAAAGCGTTCTTCCTGCATTCAGGGGAACTGGGACCAAACCCAAACGACGGGCATATTCCCCCGTCACACTTTCCAGCACAGCCGGACCGCACCCTGCATCCGTCAGCGCGCACGCCGCGGAGAACTGCATCACTTCAATCGCGGGGCGGCAAGACAGGCCAGCCTCCTCCAGCACCTGCGCCGTCAGCGCGCCGACCGGAAGGTGCCGGCTGTGACCGATGAACCGTTCCGACGCCAGCATATCTACGGTGATCGCCGGCAGCGACGCCCACGCGTGATCCGGACGCACGACGCAAACCAGGCCCAGGTCCGCGATCTTTTCAAAGTTGGCGTGCTGATGCGCCCCCGCCCCAAGGATGACGCCCAGGTCGATGCGTTGCGCGATGGCCATTTCGACGACTTCAGCAGCGGTTCCCACGCGCAGCACCACCGACAGTAGCGGATCCGCGTCCTGCAGCTGTTTGAGCACCGCCGGCAGCACGCTCGCGCCCGTGGCGGACACCGTGCCGATGACCAGTTGCTCGCGCCGGCGGTTCCCCAGGCTTTGCGCAAGCTTGTCGACGGCATCCAGCGCCGCCAACGCATGCGTGATCTCGGGCAGCAAGGCTTGCCCGGCCGCCGTCAGCTCCAGCCGGCGGTGGCGCCGCGAAAACAACGTCGCCCCCACCCGGACTTCCAGCTCTTTGAGCATGGCGCTGGCGCCCGGCTGCGTGAGGCTGCATGCCTCTGCGGCCTGGGTCACCGACCCCGTGCGGCAGATCGCGGCCACCAGTTCCATCTCGCGCGGACGTATAAGGGATTTCATATGAAACAGCATCGGCTATGTATTTGACCGTATGCTACTCGAGCGCCAAACTGGACCGATCCCAATCAGCTCGGCATCCATTTTGAAAGTCACTCAGATCAACGGCTACCACCTGGCTTATACACCCGGGGTGCCGCTCGGCAACGCGCGCACGTTCATGCGCAAACGGGAATTTCTGGCGCTGGAAATTCGCACCGACAACGGACTGCGCGGATGGGGGGAAGTCTTCTCCTCGCCGTGGGCAGCGGCGGCCTTGATCCAGCAGCAACTTGGCCCGATCGTGTGCGGCCGGTCGCCGCTTGATCACGGCGCGATCTACGCCGACCTGGTGCCGCGCATCGGCTATGACAAGCGCGGGCCAGCGATGATGGCGATCTCCGCGTTGGACATGGCATTGCATGACATCGCGGCCCGCGCACACGGCGTGAGCATCGCGCAGATGCTGGGCGGCGCAGTGCGGCGGGAACTGCCGTGCTACGCCAGCGGCCCCTTCATTGCCGAGGGCGATGATCCCTATGGCAACTATCCCCTTGAGATCGAATCGCTGCTCAGCCAGGGATTCAAGGCGGTCAAGCCGCGCGCGGGAGTCTCTCCGCAGGCGGATGCCGTCATGGCGCAGCACGTGCGCGCGCTGATCGGCCCGGACGCTGACTTCATGCTCGACATGAACCAGGGCTACGGCACGGCGGCGGCGCGTCTGGCCGCAGCGCTGATTGAACCGGCGCGCCCGCTGTGGATCGAAGAGCCCGTCGCGCCGGAGAACCTGGACGGCTACGCCGCCACCGCCCAGGCAACGGCCTGCGCCATTGCCGGCGGAGAAGCGATTGGCAGCTTGGCCGGCTTCGACGCCTTCCTGCGCGCCGGCGCCGTCAGTGTGCTGCAACCGGACCTAGGCGTATGCGGCGGCTTCACGGGCTATCGCAAGGTCGCGGCCCTGGCGGAAAGCCGGGATATCGCCGTCATGCCGCATGCCTTCGGCACCGCCATCAACTTTCTGGCCTCGCTGCAGATCGCGGCGACACAGATGCCGTCGCGCGGCGGCGCGTGGGCCAACTATCCCTTCGTGGAATACGACGTCACCGGCAACCCGCTCATCGCGCTGGCCGGCCCGGCGATTCAGGCTAACGGATATGCGGCGGTACCCGACGGCCCAGGCCTCGGCATGGATTTCACGCCGGACCAGTTCGAGCCCTGGACCGTGCAGCACTGGCGCATCGAACCCTGACACGCCGCCTGCACGCCCCCTATCAAAACCAGAACAGGAGACAACATGCACAACCTCAATGGCAACCGCGCACGGCTGTCGCGCCGCCGCTTTTCCGCATTGCTTGCGGCGCTGGCCCTGCCAGCCGCGTTCGCGCCCCCCGTACATGCTGCTGACGCCTGGCCCAGCCAGCCGATCACGCTGATCGTGCCGTTTCCACCAGGCGGCACCACCGACGTCACGGGGCGGATCCTGGCTCGCGCGCTGTCCACGCAGCTCGGCCAGTCTGTCATCGTGGAAAACCGCGCGGGCGCCAGCGGCAATATCGGTTCGGCATTTGTCGCACGCGCCAAGCCGGACGGCTACACCCTGCTGATGTCCGGCGTGGGCACCCACGCGGCCAACGCCGCTCTGTATGCGTCCATGCCGTACGACCCGCTCAAGGACTTCACCCATATCAGCAGCATCACCTCCAGTCCAAACGTCATTGCCGTGAACCCCGAGTTTCCGGCCAAGACGCTCGCGGAACTGGTGCGTCTGCTTCGCCAATCGCCGGACAAGTACAACTACGCCAGCCCGGGCGCCGGCTCTTCCGGCAACCTTGCCTTCGAACTCCTGAAGCAACGGGCCGACCTGAAGGTGCAACACATCCCCTACAAGGGCGCCTCGCAGGCGGTGACCGACGTCATCGGCGGGCAGGTCCCCATCCTGGTCATGGTCGCTGACACCCTGGAGCCGCATGTCCGCGCAGGCAAGCTGCGCGTGCTAGCCTCGACCGGCGCCTCAAGAAGCCTGCTCTTTCCTGATCTGCCGACGGTCGCCGAATCCGGCTTTCCGGATTTCGACGCTGTGTCGTGGACGGGGCTGTCCGCGCCGGCCGGCCTGCCGGACGCCATACGCGACCGCTTGTCTGAGGCCACCCGTGCCGCACTGACCGACCCGGAAGTGATCAAGCCGCTGAAGGCCACCGGCAACGCCGTCACCTTGCGCAGCCCTCAGGACTTCACCGCGTTCATTACCGGCGAGATTCAGAAATGGGCAACGGTCGCCAAAACCGCGGGGCTGAAGATGGACTGAGGTGCGGTCTGTCGGCAGATGCTGCATCTCGATTGCAGGATTGCGGCCCGCACAACAGACGCCTGCTGCGCGCAAGCCGCGCTGGCCCCGTCCCCTCGACCCAATTAATAGTATTTCTTATTCGCATTCGGTAGACTGCTGGGCATCTTGCAATCTACCGACTCCCTTTCCCTCCCCGCGGTCGAGCAGCTCTATCGCCATCACCATGGCTGGCTGCAAGGCTGGCTGCATCGCAAGCTGGGCGACAGCGGCGACGCGGCCGATCTGGCGCAGGACACGTTCGTGCGGCTGATGGCCGCGCGTCGGCCGCCCGTGCTGCGCGAGGAGCCGCGCGCGCTGATCACGCATATTGCCAAGGGCCTGCTCGTCGACCATTGGCGCCGCCGCGCGGTGCAACAGGCCTATCTGGATGCCATCGCCCACCTGCCCGAACCGCAGGTGCCGTCTCCAGAAACGGGCCTCATGATCGTGCAGACGCTGGTGGCGATCGACGCCATGCTGCAGCGCCTGCCCGCTGTCACGCGCGAGATGTTCCTGCTGGCGCAGCTGGACGGGCTGACGCTGCAGGAAATCTCCCAACAAACTGGCAAACCCGTGATCACGGTGCGACGCCATCTGCGCAAGGCCTTGATGGCGTGCATGACGGCCGCCGCATGAACGCGCCTGGCGATCTATTGCTGGAGGAAGCCGCCGACTGGGTCATCCGACTGCGCTACGAGACCGCCGACGCGGACACCCGACGCGCGTTCGAACGCTGGCTGGCGCAGGGCGAGGCCCACACGCAGGCCTGGGCCCGCGCCGAACAGGTGCTGGGCGCATTCGAAGGCCTGCCCGCCCCCATCGGACATCGCGTGCTGCGCGCCACCCGCAAACGCCAGGGCCGCCGAGCCTTGCTGCGCGCGGCGCTGGGACTGGGCGTGCTCGCCCCG